>CAYZGY010000058.1:0-16455 GCA_964478085.1 uncultured Planctomycetia bacterium | reverse complement strand
GCTCGCTTCATCTCGAGCCCGTTGGCGGTGATGTCGCGTAGAAACTCGAGGTACCGCTTGAGGCCCTTGCGCTCGATGAGGTACTTCACGACCGAGTAGCTCTGGCCGTAGAAGAGCTGCACCTGGTTGTCGGGGTAGGTCTCCGAGTCGAAGAGGCGCTCGATCGGGATCAGGACGTTCTGCGACTTCGCCTGCGCACAGATGCGATCGTAGTACTGGTGCATGTACGCGGGCTCGGTGTAGACCGCGAAGCCCTCGGTCGACCAGAGCGGGATGCTCTTCGGGTAGTTGAGGCGGTGGGTGAGGAGCGCGTGCGCGATCTCGTGCTTGAGGAGGCCGTCCGTCAAGCGCGGTTGGCCTTGGTACGTGACGATCGAGTGCTCGCTGAAGATACCGCGTCGCGAGCTCAGGCGGTGGGCCGCTCCGGACCACTCACCGACAGGGTTGTTGCGCAGGTACTCTTCCTTCGACGGGAAGACAGTGACCTGGCAAGGATTGCGCCAGTGCGTCGTGCAGCCGATCGCGGGGAAAAGCTCTCGATACGCCGCTTCGGCCGCGAAAGCGATCGCCTTGCCGACCTGCGTGTTCTTGTGGTGGATGCGGAAGTGCGGCGTCTTGATTCTGCGGAAGTCGCCCGCGAGGACCTCCATCGAGGCGTTCTCGCGCAAGCCGTCGACCGTCGGGTTGCGCTTGGCGATCAGCGCTTCGGCCCGCTTGCGGAGGCGATTGACCTCGCGAGCCGCGTTCGACGGCAGGCGTTCGTCGAGCACGGCGGCGTAGAGCTGAGCCGCCTTCGTATCGTTCCCTTGGCCGTCGTACGCGAAGCCGAGGAAGTAGTTGAGCGTCGGGTTCGACGGTGCGACCTCGAGCCCCTCCCGCGCCATCTTCTCCATCGTCTCGAAGTCGCCCTTCTTCGCGTAAGGCGTCATCGAGTGAACCTTGCACTCGACGTACGCGGGGCGAACCTTCTCGACCACGATCGGCGAGATCGCGAGGGCTTGCTCGAGGCGGATGGCCGCATCGGTCCAGCGTCGGCGCTTGCGCAGGTCCGTCGCTTGCTTGATGAAGCCTCCGACGAGTGGCTCCGCGACGGATTCTCGGCGATCGGGAAAGTTGTCGTAGATCTTCTGCAGGCGCCAGACACCCGTCTCGAAGTCGCCGTTCTCGAGCTCCTCCCGACCGCGCTTCTCCTCGGCGAGCACCTCGGCGCGCTCGTTCTCGAGAAACTCGACCTCGTCGGCGATCTGCTCGTCGTTCGGCTGTTCGCGCAGGAGCTCCTTGTAGAGAGCGACGCTCTCGTCGTAGCGCCGCCACGACGCGAGCTGGGCGGCGTACTTCGTGCGGGCCTCGCGGTGCTTCCTCGCGAGCGGCTCCGAGTCGGGAGTTTCCTTCAGCGCGGTCTCGAAGGTCTCGATCGCGTCGTGAAAGCTCTTGCGGCGCAGCTGCCCTTCGCCGACGTCGAGGAGGTACTTCTCGCGCTTCTGCTTGCGGATCTCGACGATGTCCTTGCGCTTGAGCTGCAGGATGCCGCCCGGGAACTTGATGACGACGCGGTTCTTGCTCTCCTTGAGCACCTCGCCCTGAATCTCGTTGCCGTTCTTGAGCACGATCACGTCCGCACGGACGTGTGGAGCAAGCACGACGAGGGCGAGCGGTAGCGCGATCACAGCGAGGATGGTCGTTCGATGACGCAGCACGGGTCAGCTCACGAGAGTATCTGTTGGGTCGCCCTCCAAGCGCGAAATGAGGGGCTGAAAAGGACCTTCCATCCTCTTTATCGCCGCCATCGTCGCGATACTTGATGAGTCTGCACCCGATCGCGAGAATACCGGCATGACCGACTCCCATGATCGTTATCAGAACCCGCTGGCAGAACGCTACGCGAGCGAGGAAATGCTCGCGGCGTTTTCGAACAATTCACGATATCGCACTTGGCGAAAGCTCTGGATCGCGCTCGCCGAGTCCGAGGCCGAGCTCGGCCTCGATATCTCGGAAGTTCAGCTTGCCGAGATGCGAGCCAACGCCGAGAACATAGACTTCGCGCGCGTCGCCGAGATCGAAAAACAGACGCGACACGACGTCGTCGCCCACATCCACACCTTCGGCGAGGCGGCCCCGAGCGCCAAGCCGATCATTCACCTCGGTGCGACCAGCTGCTTCGTGACGGACAACGCCGACGCGATCCTGATCCGTCGCGCGCTCGAGATCGTCCGCTCGCGCCTCGTCCGCCTCCTCGAGTGCCTGAGGGACTTCTCGCTCGAGCACAAATCCCTCCCCGCGCTCGCTTATACGCACTTCCAGCCCGCTCAGGTGACGACGGTCGGAAAGCGTGCCGCCCTCTGGGCTCAGGACTTCCTGCTCGACCTCGAGGAGGTCGAGCATCGGCTCGAGCGTCTCAAGTTTCGCGGCGTCAAAGGGACGACCGGAACGCAGGCGAGCTTCCTGCGGCTCTTCGACGGCGATTCGTCCAAGGTCGAGGAGCTCGATCGTCTCGTGACGGAGAAGATGGGCTTTTCGGACCGCTTCCGCGTCACCGGGCAGACCTACACGCGCAAGCAGGACGATTCGGTCCTTCACGTGCTTTCGGGAATCGCACAGTCCGCTCACAAGATGACCAACGACATCCGCATGCTTCAGCGCCTCGGCGAGATGGAGGAGCCGTTCGCGAAGAAGCAGGTGGGGTCGTCGGCGATGCCGTACAAGCGCAATCCGATGCGCTCCGAGCGCATCGCGTCGCTCGCGAAGCACGTGATCTGTGAAGCACAGAACGGCGCCTGGGTACACAGCACGCAGTGGTTCGAGCGAACGCTCGACGATTCGGCCAACCGCCGTCTTTCGATTCCCCAGAGCTTCCTCGCCATCGACGCGATCCTCATTCTCGCGGTCAACGTCTGCGACGGACTCGTCGTCTATCCTGCGGTGGTGGAGAAGACCCTCCACGACGAGCTCGAGTTCATGGCGAGCGAGAATCTGATGATGCTCGCGACGCGAGAGGGCGGCGATCGCCAGGTCTTGCACGAGGCGATTCGAGATCACGCGATGGAGGTGACGCACGAACGTCGCACGGGTGGTACGGAGACGAGCCTCCTCGCGCGGCTCGAGAAGGATCCGCTCTTCGCGTCCGTGAAGGATCGCTTCGCCGAGGCGATGAACGCCTCGGCGTACATCGGTCGCTGTCCCGAGCAGGTCGAGGCCTTCTGCGCCGACGAAGTAGGTCCCGCCATCGATCGTGCCAAGGCCGCCGCGAGCGAGAGCGGCAGCACGACATCCTGGGAAGTGCGCGTGTGAGCGAGTCGACTTTCGAAGGACGCGTCGTTCAGAAGTCGAGCCGCAACATTCGCGTCGAGACTTCCGATGGCGTGCTCCTCTGTTCCCTGCGTGGCAAGTTTCGCGAGATGGGAGCGAAGGGCTCGCCCGTCGTCGTCGGGGACATGGTTCGCGTGACCTGCGTCTCCGAGGGGGAGGGCGTCCTCGAGGAGATTCTTCCGCGACGCACGGAGATGCGTCGCTCGCGTGCGCTTCTCGGTCGTGAAGGCGCCGGCGGCAAGCGTCGCGGTGGGGGGAAGGGCGGTCGCTCGACGACGCACGAGGTCGTCGTCGCCGCGAACGTCGATCAAGTCTTGCTCGTCATGGCTGCCGTCGCGCCGCCGCCGCGCTGGTCTCTCGTCGATCGCATCCTCGTCTCGGCCGAATGGGAAGAGGTCGAGGCGGGCATCTGCATCAACAAGTGGGATCAGACCGAGGAATCCGACGAGGACGACGTCGAAGACCTGGAGGACTGGATCGATCTCTACCGCTCGCTCGGATATCCCGTCTTCACGACGACGGCGCTCGAGGGCGAAGGCATCCCCGAGCTCGGGGATTGGCTTCGAGGAAAGATGACGCTCCTCTCGGGTCACTCCGGAGTGGGCAAGTCGACTCTTCTCAACGCGCTCTCGCCCGAGCTCGACATCGTCACGGGGCACGTCAACAAGTTCACGGGCAAGGGGCGTCACACGACGACGGCCGTGACGCTCTACCACCTTCCCGACGGCGGCTATCTCGTCGACACGCCCGGCTATCGCGAGTACGGGCTCGTCGATATCGAGGCGGCCGACGTCAGCCGCTTCTATCGCGAGTTCCGGCCCTTCCTCGGGCAGTGCCGATTCAAGGACTGCCAGCACATCGAGGAGCCCGCCTGCGCGATTCTCGAGGCGCTCGAGCGTGGCGAGATCGACGATCGGCGTTACGTGAACTACCTGCAGATTCTCGACTCGCTCTGAGATCGACGATCGGTCGATCTCAGAGCGAGCTTCGCGAATTGCGGGCAGATCGCGAAGCTATCGCAGCCGAGCATGTCCGGAGTCGGTGGTGAGCACGGAGGTCCGCCTCGGAACATGCCGTTGAGCAGGAAGACCACGTCGGCAAGATCGATTTTTCCGTCGTCGTTGCAGTCGCCCGCGACTTCGCAATTCAGGGTGAACGTTCCGGGGTAGAGGTAGCCGAGCTTGGCCACCGCGTCCGAAAGGTCGACGAGTCCGTCGAGGTTGACGTCGCAACTTACGAATCGCTGAGGCGCCGTGATGAGCTGGAACGCCTGGTCACGATCTCCGCAGCGATCGTCGGTCGGAATCCAGTTCGCGTAGAGCCAGGTGTCGTTGTCGTCCGCTCCGACCTCTCCGCAGACCGCTTCGAATCGATGCTCCTGTGGCTCGCGACTTGTGGTCCAGGCCCAGAAGTGGCGATCGGCACGATTGTTCGTCCGGAGCTGCCGGCAGGTCCGGCGCTCGTACGTGATGCCGACAGCAGCCTGCACGTCGAGCCGGCACGGCATGCCGCGGGCCTCGTTGAAGCGTCCGACTCGAGCGGGAACGCTGTTCTGAGTTCGCCGATCAGGAATGCGGATGTGAACGGGGCAGCAGTCGCGCAGCTTGACGTAGTACTCGAAGATCGGTCGACCTCACAGTCTCGGAGGAGCGTCCTCGAGATCTGGATGTCCTCGGTGCGACAGAAGTAGAGTCCGAGAAGCTCTTCGGGCTCCTTCTGCTCTCGATCGGCGTGGAAGCTGATGTACCAGCAGTCGATCTCCCGCTCTCCGTTACCGCCGAGCTCCTCCGGGAGGAATCTCCGATCGAGGTACGAGCCCCAGGAGCGAACGGCGAGGATCGGCCTGCCGTTGGAGACGAGGTCGTCTGCCGTCACCTTGTTCGGGTCGTGGTCGTTCCAGTCGATATTCGACGGAATCGGTGTGCCCTCGTCGTTCGGATTCGGCGGGTTGTTCCACTTGATGTCTCGCGGGCAATTGTCCACCGGCTCCTCCGGAACGTGGAGCGCGTGGATCAGCTCGGCGATCGGACGACCCGAGTCGAGATCGAGGAGTGGGAGGATGTCGTTGAGGTCGGGCGGTGTATTCCCGATGACCGGCCGGGGAAACACGACGCGCGGTTCGACCGCGAGGATCGGCGCGACGAGCGTGACCGGTCCCTCCGAGATCATCGTCTGCGTCTCTCCGTTGACCGGGACGCGTTCGATGATCGGATGGACGTTGAAGAAGCTCTCGGCGGGAAAGCCGCCCTCGTCCGACTTCGAGACGATGAGTCCGAACGTCGGAGCGTCGTCTCGAACGCCGCTGGTGAACGTCCCGGGCTCTTCGTGAGTCCCTTCGAGTGCCATCGACGTGATCTGGGTCAGGACGATCTCTCGTCCCGGGCTGCTGAGATCGAGACAACGTCGCGGTCTACCGCCGATTCCTCGCCTTCGTCGAGAAGCAACTCTCTCGCGAGAGCTTCGCGCTCTGCGCCGTCTTTCTCGAGTCGGTACTCCTATCGACGGACCCCCCGGGGGGCGATCCCCGAGTGAAACGACGTGAGGCGCAGCCAACAAATCGCGTACGAGCTTTCGCGCCCCTGCCGTCGTAAGCTGTTACGAAACTTGGCTTTTCGAGCTGGCCCCGGGATGTTATCCTAGGCTTCATGGAGAGTATTACGGGATCTTCCCGAGGAGCCGGGAAATCGGTCTTCGCACCCGTTTTTCCCGCAGGGAAGCGCCCGTCTGGCCCGTCCTGAAAACAGGGGGGCCGACCCGCTGGAAAGCTGTCGATCGGCTCGCCGGAGGTGTTGGTCCCGACCATGAAGATGCGCGCCGAAGATCGCGAGTATGTTCGAAGAGTTCTCACGGGAGACCGGGAGGCGTTCGAGAATCTCGTTCGCAAGTACTTCCGCCTCGGGGAAACGATCGCGTTTGGCATCGTCGGAGACTTTCAGCTCGCCGAAGACGTCGTCCAAGAGTCGTTCATCAAGACCTTTCGCTCGATCGAGGGGCTCAAGGATCCCGGGAAGTTCCGCGTGTGGTTCTCGGGAATCGTGCGCAAGGGCGCGATCGACATGTTGAGACACCGGAAGTCGTCGATGTTGAAGACGGCGAGCCTCGACGCGTCGAATCACGAGTCGGAAGATTCGGGAAACCGGCTTCCGGCGGGTTCGTCACTCGGCGAGTCGATCTCCGAGGACGCGCGTCGAGCCGACGCCGAATCCGAAGAGGCTGTCGATCGTCTGGTACGAGAGGAGGGGCGCGGTAAATTGCTCGCCTGCATCTCGACACTCTCCGAAGAGGACCGAACGGTCATCGTCATGAAACACATGGAAGGGCTTTCCTATCGCGAGATCGCCGAAGTGACCTTTTCGACGGTCTCGGCGGTCGAATCGCGGCTCTTCCGAGCACGACAATTGCTCAAGCGCAAGCTCAGTCCGCTTCTCAAGACAGACGGCGGGGATGCCTGAGGACAGACCTATGAGTCACGGCGATTTTGATAGTCACGGCGATTCTATGAATCACGGCGATCGAGACTGCGGGCGGATCCAGCAACAGCTCTGGCGGTACGTCGATCGCGAGCTTCCCGCGCGGGAGCTCGCCGAGATCAGCGAAGCGCTTCGCGACTGTCCGGCCTGTCGACAGGCGTACGAGGATCGCGCCAAGGATGCGCGGCTCTACCGGATGGCGTTCTCGGATGTCGATGCCGGCAAGCGCTCCGAGGGACGGGAAGGGAGCGTTTCGGCTCCACGAGGACCGTCGAGCGAGGACGCGTTTCTCGAGCGGTTCCGCGCCGAATTCGATCGCGAGGGCCTCGGCAAGATCAATGATCGTCGCGCCCAAAAGGCCGAGTCGGCTTTCGGGAATTGGATGATCGATGAGGATTTCGACGAGAAGGGCAGCTCTGATGAATCCGCGATGTTCGAGGGGCTTCCATTCGAGATGGTCGATGAGACCGAGGAATCTCGGCGTTCGGGGCGGGATCCTTCGAATCAGCGATCTTCGAATCAGCGATCTTCGAGTCAGCGGAGAGGCGGGGGCGTCTGGGGTCGCCGATCCGGCATGCGGCGCGACGTCGATCGCAAGTTCATCGAGCTTCGTGGCTCGAGCCCGCAGCGTCGTCGTCGCATGATGATCGTCGCGGCTCTTCTCTTTCTGATCCCCGCGACGGTCGGTATCGGGATCTTTCTGACGAGCCAGCGCGGCGAAGGCATCGGCGTCTACCAGGTCGCTGGAACGGGTTCGGTCGAGGTCGAGCGTCCGGACGGTACGAGCCACATCGCCGTCGAGTCCGATACGCAGTCAACGGTCGAGCCGAGTATCTTCCGTGCCGGGACCACGTTTCAGGTTCGAGAGGGTGTCGAGCTCGAGCTCAAGATCGGCGACGCCGGACTCGGACAGTCTCGTGTCGCACGTCTTCGTCTCAAGGGCCCGGCGAAGTTCGAGGTCCTCGAGCACGCCACGATGGGCGGCTTTCACGGGCGTCTACACTCGGGCGAGGTGCACTGCTCGGTCAAGAAGCTCGGCACGGGCGAGAGCTTTCGCATCGATACGGAGACCCACGGTGTCGAGGTCGTCGGAACTGTGTTCACCGTCTACGCCGACGGCCGCGAGCCGCTCGTCACCGAGGGCAAGGTCGCGTTCGGCGCTCTGTCGAAAGCCCGCGATATCATGAGTCGACGTTACCTCGAGCCGAAGGCCGAAGTCGCGTCGAAGTCAGACGAAGCGAGCGCCACCGCGGCCGAGGCTGCGAAAGAGGCGAGCGAGAACCTTCAGCCGACGAAGGGCGCCGGGGAAGCCGCCAGCGATGCCGATGCGTCGAGGTCTGGTGAGGCAGCCAAGACGGCTGACGCGTCCGAGGCAACGACGAGCGTCGATGCCACGGCCGGCAACGCCGGCGCGAGCGGCGCCGACGAAGCGACGAAGGCAGAGCTCGATCGTCCCTCTGGATCCACCCGCTCGTCGGGCGGCGGAATCCAGATCGACGATGACGATCAGTAATCGCGATCGATCGGCCTGAGATCTGCGCGACTACTGCGGCATGTTGTCGTCCGTCCGTCGAGCGACGCGGCGCAGCTTGCCGTCTTCGAAGTAGCAGAAGCGTCCGGCGTAGACCCACTGATCGTACGACTTGCCGCGAAACTCGCGGTGGTAGACGCGATCGGCGAAGCCGTACGCCTCGACGACCTCCTTGGGGTTCATGCCCATCGCGACCTCTCCGCGTTTGGCGAGCACTTGATACTCGGCCGCGGTTCGTCGGCGAATGATCAGGTCCTGCGCTTCGGTGTGCAGCTTGAAGATCGTCTCCAGGAAGCTCTTCTCGCGCGAGCTGACCCAGACCGAGCCGTGCTTCTCGAAGCCTTGACGACGCTTGAAGTCGTCGTAGGTCATCCACTGGCCGCGGAAGTAGCGGCCGCCGATCGTGCGGAGCTGCGCGTGGATCGGGTCGAACTTCGGGTAGCGCTTTTGCAGCTTCGCGAGGAGATCGACCGTCATCGTGGCATTCCCGCAGACTTCGTGCGTCTTCATGACGAGCTCGACGCGCGTGGCTGCGTCATCCTTCGGGAGCGTCTCCTCGGCGAGCGTGATCGCCTCGCGACAAGCGCGCTCCGCGGCCGGCTCGAGGCTCGGGTCCTCGAAGTGCTTCGCGGTTTCGTTGACACGCTTTCCGAGCTCGAAGAGCTTATCGATACCGTCCTTGCCCGACGCCTTGAGCGTCTCGATCTCGAGTCCGAACACGACGAGGGAGTCGGGCGCGGCACGAGCTGCTCGGACCTCGAACTTGTCTTCGTCTCCCTTCGAGTCGACCTTTACCGCATCGAAGGTCAGGTTTCGATTCGTCGCCGAGTGCGAGAGGATCGAGCGGCGCACGATCGGGTCGCGTACGAAGAATCCGACGGGGCTCTTGAAGAGCTGTACGTCATCATCGAGAAGCTCCAGGTACGCGCCGGACACGCGAATGCGGTCACCGACCGAAAACTCTGCTGCTCGGATCTGCTCGAACGTGAACGTCTTCGGCTCGTCGTCGGCGACGAGGTATTCCGACGACCCGACGATCAAGAGCAACGAAACCGTGGTGAGCCATTGCGCGAGTTTCACTCGAGGATCTCCAACACTTCTACCGCGCCGGAATGGCACGCGACAAAGATGCGATCACCGGTGACGACTGGCGGTACGCTGATCGGCGACTCCGCCTGCCACGACCATTTGTGCTTGCGCGTTTCGAGATTCCACACGGAAAGAAGGCCGTCCGTGTGCGTTGCGTAGAGCTTGCCCATCTTCGCCTGCACGCCGCTGAGCGGTCGTCGACCGAGGCTGAAGGGCTTGCTGACGGTCTTCGTCGACGGATCGACGGGGGTCAATTGACCAGCCGTCGAGGCGACGAGCAGCTTACCGTTCACCGAGAGCAGCGAGTGGATACGCGTCTTCGCGATGCGCGGTGACCAGAGGATCTTGCGTGCCTTCGTCGAGAAGAAGTGCAGTCGTCCGTCCGCCGTCGGCATGACGACGTGCTCGCCGAAGCGAATCGGATCGACGACCACGGCCGCGGTCAGCTCCTGCGTGTGAACGAGCTTGCGCGCCGAGATCGAGTGCACGTAGAGGAAGCTGTCCGTGCTTCCGACGATCAGGAAGTCGCCCGCGAAGATCGGTGAGCTCGTGATCTCGTTCTCGGTCGCGAACGATCCGACGACCTGGCCGGAGCTCTCCGCGAGCACCGCCACCTCGCCGAGCAGCGAGACGGTGGCGACGAAGCGTCCGTTTTCCGAGGTCACCGGAGCAGCCATGACCGGTCCCCGAACGACCGGGCGGACCCAGTGCGGAGTGCCCGTCGCCGCGTCCATCGAAGCCGTCTCGCCAACGACGGTGCTCAGGTAGATCTTCGATCCACGGATGTGGAGATCCGAGATGCGGTCGCCGAAGCGCCCGACCTTGCGCTGCCAGATCACGTCGCGCTTCTTCGGGTCGAACGCGTAGATGTTCCCGTCGCGCGACGGAATGATCAGGAGGTTCTCCGCCTCGTGAAAGGCCTGACGGAAATTGCTCTGGAGCACGTACTCCCAACTCGGCGTTCGCGCGAGATTGAAAACGAGCTCGTGCTGCGTCGTGAGCGTGACGCTCTTCGTCTGACCTTCGCAGCCCCGAAGTGAAACACCGAAGACCGCCTCGGTCTCGGGCTTGTAGTGGAAGACGAGCGGCGTCTTGCCGAGCGTCTTGATCTCTTCCTCGCCAACCTCTCCGCCATCGCCGAGCGTCACCTGCGCGCCGCTCGGGCTCGAGACGATGTGCACGGGAAGCAGGATCTCCCTGCTCTGGAGGAACGGCTCGCCTATCGCCATCGCGCTCGAGAGAAGCTTGTGGGCCTTCTCGTAGTCGCCGGCCTTCTCGGCGGCGCGGCCACCGGAGAGGTAGTCAGCGAACTGTTGTTCTTTGCGCCGCTTCGCTTCGATACGTTCTTGCTCACGCTTTTTCTTGGCGCGATCGGCCGTGTCGAGGAAGTTCCGCTCGACTTGATTAATTCGGTCGAGCGCGATCTTCGCTTCCTCGGTCTTCAAGCTCCAGCCATAGTCGTTGATGAGCTTCTCGTACGCTTCGCGTGTTCGGCTGAAGTCGCCCGAGTTGAGCGAGATCTCTTCCATGCGGTCGGCGTGTGCGAACAGCTCTCTCGCCTTGAGCTCGTAGAGCATCGGAATGACCGTGCACACGACTGCGAGGATCAAGCCGACTCCCGCGATCGTGATGCGTCGCTTGCGTCGTCGCTCCAGCTTCTCCTGGAGGACGGTGAGCATCGCGATCTTCTGCTTGACGTCCGCACGCGTCCCGTCGAGGTCGCAGATGATGCGCAGGATCTTGATCTGATCCTTGACCTTCTTCTGCTGCTCGAGGGCGGTCTCGACCTCTTCGTAGTACTTGATCGCGCGTTCGGTATTTCCGGTCTTTTGGACCAGCGTCGCGACGTTGATTCGAAGGTTGAGATCCGTCGGGTCGAGACGGACGAGCGAATCGAGGACTTCGACGGCCTTATCGGTCTCGCCTTCTTCCTGGAATGCTTCGGCGAGCAGATTACCTGCCCAGAGCGCGCGCTTGACGTTCTTGAGCTCGATGAACGTCTGCAGAATGACGTGAAGGTCCTTCCGCGACAGCGACATGTTCGTGGGAAGCTTCTCGGCGACGCTGGCCGCGTTGTCCCAGTCTGCCTGATCCGTGTAGAGACGCAGGGCGGAGAGGAAAGCCTGATCGGCCTCGTCTTCCTGGAAGAACTTCTTGCACGTCTCTCCGAGCCGCAGATAGAACTGCGGGTCGTCAGGGCAGAGCTCGGCCGCGTAGCGCCAGAAGACCGTCGCCTTCGCGAAGTCGTTCTCTGCCTCGGCGATGGACGCACGGCCGCGCAATTCTTCGAGGGTCAGCGGGCGGACGAACTCCTCGTCCAGGAGATTGTAAATCGCCTTGCAGCACTCGAATCGCGTGCCCGAGAACTGCTTCGCCGCTTCCTCGACGGTCGTCTCCCCGTCGAGGAACGCGTAGACCTCGCCTTCGGCCGTGCTCTCGTCGGGCTTCTCGTCGTCGGTCGGCGTGAAGATCTCGTGGTTCGTCTTGATCTTCGTGCTGATCATTCCCCACTCGTCGAGGCGCCGTAGGCCCTCCATGATGACGCTGTTGGGGTTGATCGAGATGCTCGCCGACTTCTGCATCGAGTCGAAGAGCTCTTCCGGGCAGTGATCGAGCTGGAACTCGAAGTCACCATCGGTCCAGAGGAAGAGGTCGTAGATCTCCTCCTAGATCTTCTCACACAGGGCGATCATCAGCTGCTCTTCGGTGAGGAAGTCCTCATCGAGGAGCACTTTGCCGAGCAGCTTTCCCGTCTTCTTCTGCGTCTGGAGCGCGAGCTCGAGCTGGTCGGGCGTCAGGTCGCCCTGACGAACGAGCACTTCTCCGATGCGCGGTGCAGCCGGTGTGCCGTGAGAGAAGAGGCGAATTTCGCCCTTCTGAAAGTAGATGAGTTTTCGGGATCCATCCGGGGCGTCGATCGACAACGTTCCCGTGTGATGATTGATCGCGAGAGACTGAAGGATCTCTCCCAAGCCGAATTCCGATAGATTCCCTTTGAGCATTCGAAACCCTGGCCCCAGTGGCTAAGAAGCTTCACGGTCCGGTCCGAAAGCGCGCTCGAACGCGCGCGGAGAAAGCCGCGACTCGCTGCCCCGGTAGTCACGGCAAGTCAGAGAAACATACCCCGCGCATCTCTGACGATCAAATTCCTGTTGTCGTAGTTACCGGCCACGCAAGAGTTAACGGGCATTGCTGTGGCGATAACGTGCGCCGCGCTCTCGAGTGGGCACGACGATTGGCACGCGACCGAGCGCCATCGTAGGTTTCTTCGATCGTGGATACTCGCGGGAGTTCCACGCCGAGAGTTCGATACTGGGCGATTGGATGTCGAAGTTCGACGAAAACCTGTTCGGCAGAATCGCTGTTCTGAACGACTACGTGACACCCGAGCAGCTCGAGGAATGTCTCGAAGTCTGTCGTTCGAGCAGCAGCAAGCTGCACATCGGGCGGGTTCTCCTCGAACGTGGCTACATCTCTCGCGAGCAGTTCGATCGTATCGTCGCGCTTCGCAAGAAGAAGGTTCGCCGACTGCTGCGAAAGCCCGACGAAGCGCAGGAGACGGATCGAGAGTTCGGAGTGATCGCGCGTCAAGAAGGCGTGCTCGGTCTCGACGCGCTCGAGTCTGCTGTCCTCGAGCAAGAGCGGCTCAAGCGACTCAATCTGCACTTCAGCCTTTCGGAAGTGCTGCTCTCGCGTGGCGAGATCGAGGCGGCAGAAGTCCTCGAGATCCTCGCGGCGCAGGGGCGTCGCGTGCTCGGTTGCCCTTCCTGCGATTGTCACTATCGAGTTGTCGATTTCGCAGCTGGGAAGACGTACCTCTGCACGCGTTGCGAAAGCGAGCTCGTTCAACCCAAATTCCTCGACTCGTTGATGGTCGACGCGGTGCTCGAGGATCCGGACGGAGAGTCGGAGAGCTCCTCGGACGGAATGAAGGCAGTCAGTGTGGACGGATAGGCCAGGAACGATGTCTACGAAATTCTCGAGCGTGAAGATTCCTGATTCCGAACTTGCGGTGGAGATGCTCAAGCGCAAGCTCGTCAACGAATCTCAGCTGAAGGCCGCGATCGACTACCAGGAGTCGCTTGGCGGTCGACTGCTCGACATCCTCTTGAAGCTCGGTCTCGTGCGCAAGGAGGCGATCGACGCGTTCGTGCGTCAGCTCCTGCGCGACGAGGACAGCGGCGATCACGGCAGCGGCGAGGGTCTCCACGTCGACCGCGACAAGCTCAAGGTCCACAAGAAGCTGCTCGAGAAGGTCCCCGACGAGGTGGTGAAGGAGAACGATCTTCTCTTGTTCTTCCCGCCTCCCGGCACGCGCGCGATTCTCGTCTCGGCCAATAGCGAGGTTTCGCCGGAGCTTCAGAAGACACTGCAGAACAAGCTCGGAATCGAGCTCTATCCCATCGACATCGAAGAGGACATCCGCGCTCGCTTCCTTCCCGAGGGCGCGGCGAAGTCCGGGAAGAAGAAGTCGAAGAAGAAGTCCGAGAACAAGGCGGAGAAGCCGTCCGAAGACGAGACGCCGAAGAGCGAGTCGGACGAAGTCGCGGAAGAAGCTCCTCCGAGCGTCGACGAGGCTCCCGAGGCGACGGAAGATACCTTTCCCGCCGACGAGGACTCGACGACGGACGAGAGCGCGACCGCAAAGTCCGAAGTCGAACCGGACACGGGAACGACCGAGGCGAACGACGTTGAGATCGGAGAGTCGGACGACGACGAAGAGCTCGTCGAAAGCGATCACCCGATTCTCAAGGCGCTCGTCAACCTGCTCGACCGCAAGGGCATCGTCGCCAAGGACGAGCTGCGCGTCGAGGTCGAGCTGCTGCGTCGTCGCGGTGAGCTCTAACTTCCCGTCGCTCGCAGATACAGGGCGATAAACGCGTACGCGCCCACGACACTCAGGGCGAGTGCCGAGATCCACAAGATCGTTCGTACCGAACGACGCATTCTCCGCGAGACCGAGAAATCGGGCTTCGTGCAAAGGGAGTCGACGATGTCGTCGACGCGTGATTCGGCAACCTCCGGGGTCGCACGGAGAGTCGCCTCGAAGCCACTGCGGAGCATACCGTCGAGCGCCGCGAGATCTTCGGCTTGCGCGAAGAGCTCCGCTTCGTCCTTGTCGCTGTACTCTTCGACCAAGGAGCTCTCGACGTCCGAAGAGGCGCGCGAAGGCTCCTTGTCCTCCAAAGGCAGGTCGTTTTCGAAGGGCTTGTCGCTGTGGCGGTTCATGGCGGGTACTCGATCAGGATGCTTCTGGCGCGTTGCGGCCTGATTCGTCGCTTTCTGGATCGTGTGTCTGGACGGCAGGGCTCCCGAGGAAGTCCCGCAGCTTTCCGAGCGCTCGGAAGAGGCGGTTGCGAATCGTTCCCTCGGGTTCGCCGAGGCGCTCCGCGAGCTCTCGATTCGACAGGTCTTGAACGTATCGCAGGGTGACCACCTCGCGGTAGAGGTCCGGAAGTAGATCGACGGACGCCATCACCTTGGCGACCTCATCCTCACGCTCGACGATGTCTTCGAAGCGATCCTCCGAGGAGCCGTCGCCGCTGCCGGGTCGGGCGATCCCCGTTTCGATCGCGTCGAGCGAGACGTCCGAACGACGTCTTCGCAGGTGGTCGGTGGCCAGGTTCCGCGTGATCCGCAGTAGCCAGCCGAGAAACAATTTCGGATCTTCGAGTTTGGGTAAGGATCGAAACGCTCGCAGGAACGCCTCCTGCGCGAGGTCTTCGGCGTCTCGTTCCGACGACACGCGCGATTTGAGAAGAACGAGCACGGCCTTCCAGTAGCGCGTCACCAGGATGCGGTAGCAGTCCTCGACCGCGCCGCTGCGAGCTCGACGCGGAAAGATGCCGCTCGACGGGGCGCCGCTCGTGAGAATCTCGGCGATGAGCTCACGATCCTCGCGGCCATCCTCTGCCGAACCTCCGGGCGAATCCGCTCCGTCCTTTGGCCTCGTCTCCGCCTCCACCTCCTTCGCCCTCTCATCACAGCGAGCCGAAGCGCTTTGCCTCGACTCGTCAGATCCAGAGGATGCGGAAAAGTGGGTCGTCAGAGCTTTCATTCACACCGTTCTCGGCCAGGCCTGCCACCCGGCGCGAGCGCCCGGCGCGACCTTCATCCTACAAGACGATCCGCGGCGTGGGGCCGTTGCGCGGCAGAAGAATTATCGGAATATCGGGGCGGATTCACGGAACCTTTGATCCAGTAAAGATTTGTGCCTGAGTGCCCGGTTTGACGCTGTCGCGCCTCGGGGGTATTCTTCTCCGGGCTATCTGAGCCCTGATCTCCTTAAGTCGCTACTAATTAGAAACTTGCGCTTCGAGCGCGGGAGAGGACGAGCCGATGACGGACGAACCTCGTCACGACCAGGACGAAGAACAGAAGCCGGGGCAGGTCCCGGGCCAGAACGCCGAAGACGACCTCTCGGAGGAGCCCACGATCATCGATATCGAGGGGGAGGACGAGGGGGAGGACGAGTTCGAGGAAGAGGAGACCGTAGTCCTCGGAGGCGAGCTCGGTGGGGGCGTCGAGCCGAACCTGATCCCCCGTGGGGCGCTCGGCAACGTCGGCTCATCGGAAGACGCGAGCGACTCGGATGATGCGGAGGCGCCGGCCCTCGAGGCGGTTTCGCCGACCGAGGAGCTCGACCTCGCCGAGATCGACGACGAGGACGACCTCGAGGACGACCTCGAGGAAGGTCCGACGATGCTCGTCGAGGATCACTCGGCCGGCTCGATCACGGATACGCAGACGTCGATCGGTCTCGTCAGCGAGCTTTCGCAGACGAGTGAAATCGGCACGCCCGACTTCGCGACCTCGGAGTTCAACACGTCCGAGCTGCAGTCCTCGGAGCTCGAGAAGACACAGCTCGACGCTCCGGCTGCGGGCGACACCGTCGCGATCGGCGACGCCGATTACCTCGACGAGGAGACCCTCGTCGTCGACGACCAGTCCGCTGCTTCGAGTAGCGTACCGTCACAGTCCACGGTCGTTCTTCCCGCGACCCGCGATGACGATGACGACGACGATGACGACGATTTCGACGACGATTTCGACGACGAT
>CAYZGY010000057.1:280-17610 GCA_964478085.1 uncultured Planctomycetia bacterium | reverse complement strand
CACGACCCCGAGTGGTCGCTTGCCACTGTGAGCGAGCGTCCGGGCCCACGCATCGTGACACCGGCCGACGGTGCGCGTTATCGGCTCGTTCGTGACGCTCCGTTCGAGCAGACGATTCTGCTCAGCGCGGCGGTCGTGTCCGACTCGAAGGAGCTCTTCTGGTTCCTCGGCGACGAGCTCATCGCACACGTACCTGCCGGCAATAAGGTGTCCTGGGAGCTGCGTTTCGGGCACCATCGACTGCGCTGCGTCGACGATCGCGGACGCGGCTCGACGGCAACGTTCGTCGTCGAGTGATGCGCTCGCGGGTGAAGTTCCGAGAAGCCCGTAGCAAAAAAGCTGCTGCTGAGACTAAAAGAGTCCGTTCCAGATTTCCGAAGTTGATGGGGAAGCGCACTTGTTCTGAAGCAGAGATAGAGACAAGATGTCCACGAAGGTTCTCGTCACCGGTGGGGCCGGATTCATAGGATCCCACATCGTCGAAGTCCTCTTGAGTCGCGGTCACTCCGTGGCCGTCCTCGACAACTTGTCCTCGGGCAAGCGCGAGCAGGTCCCGGCCGGTGTGGAGCTCTTCGAGCTCGACATCACACAGGATGTCGACGAAGCCTTCGAGAGCTTTCGTCCCGATATCGTCTGTCACCAAGCCGCGCAGGTTTCCGTTTCGTACTCGATGAAGCACCCCGAGTTCGACGCGACGACGAACATCCTCGGATCGATTCGCATCATCGAGGCCTGCCGTCGTTTCGGAGTTCGGCGGATCGTCTACGCCTCCTCCGCGGCGGCTTACGGGCCTCTCGAGACCTTGCCGCTCCAGGAGACGATGCGTTGCCAGCCCGTCTCGTTCTACGGAACCTCGAAGTTCACCGTCGAGCATTACCTTCGTTCGGCCGCGCGCGAGTGGGACTTCGAATGGGCCGCGCTTCGGTACGGAAACGTGTTCGGTCCGAGGCAGGATCCCCACGGTGAAGCGGGCGTCATCGCGATCTTCAGCAAGTGTCTCCTCTCGCGGAAGTCGCCGACGATCTTCGGTGGCGGTGAGCTCACGCGCGATTACATCTTTGTCGAAGACGTCGCGTCGGCGAACGTCGACATCATCGAGGCCGACCTTTTGGGCGTTGACGACCCGGTGTTCAATGTCAGCACGATGAAGCAGACGACGACGAACCGGATCTTCGAGGTCATTCGCGACGCGTACGGCGTCGAGATCGAGCCGGAATCGGCGCCTTGGCGGCCGGGCGACTTGCAGGACTCGATCCTCGACAACTCGCGCCTTCGTCAGCTCACGGGTTGGGAGGCGAGTGTCTCGCTCGAGGACGGAATCCAGAAGACCGCCTATTTCTTCAGCGATCAGGTGAATCCCGCCTGACGTTCATCCCTATCTGGCGTCCGATTTCTTGATCGCTCGATGAACGAGCGGCTTGAGCTGCATCGGCACTCGTGACGAGTACGGCATGTACTGCGTGAGCGTCAAGCCGATGAGATTCTCCTTCGGCCAGATCCAGAAGTTCGTGCTCGCCGCTCCTCCCCAACCGAACTCGCCGAGTTTGCCGAGCGCTTCGCCCGGGAGCAGCTCGACTTTCACCGAGAATCCGAGTCCGAAGCCCGTTCCCGGCCGAGGATTGCCGAGGCGGATCGGGATGAGCTCCTTCGCGAGCTGGTTCTTCGTCATCTCGGCGACGGTCTTCCTCTCGAGAACACGCCGCCCGTCGAGCGAGCCTCCGTCGAGGATCATCTGGCAGAAGCGAATGTAGTCGTTCGCCGTCGAGACGAGCCCGCCGCCGCCCGAGAGAAACGAGGGATGCTTCAAGTAGCGGCTCTTCGTCGGGTCGTCGATGACACGAAGGCCGTTCTCGCCGTCCGGTCCGTAGTTCGCAGCGAATCGTTCGACCTTATCCGGAGGCACGTGGAAGCCCGTGTCGACCATTCCGAGCGGCTCGAAGACCCGTTCGGCGAGAACCTTGTCGAGCGGCTTCTTCGCGAGAACCTCGACGAGATGCCCGACGACGTCCGACGAGACGCTGTAATGCCAGCGTTCTCCCGGATGCCAGAGGAGCGGCAAGTCGCCGAGCTTCTTCGCCATTTCCTCGAGAGTGCCCCCGCGGTCGAGCAGGTTCGCGGCGTTGTACTTCTGGTCGACAGGCGTGTTGCTGAAGAAGCCGTAGGTGAGCCCCGACGTGTGGCGCAGGATATCGCGGAAGGTCATCTCGCGTTTCGCTTCGATGAGTTCGCCACCGCGGAGGACCTTGAGATCTTTGTACTCCGGTGCGTACTTCGAGATCGGGTCGTCGAGCTGGAACTTGCCCTCCTCCCAGAAGTCCATGAGCGCGACGCTGACGATCGGCTTCGTCATCGAGTAGATGCGGAAGATCGTGTCGGGCTTCATCTCTTTGCCGCGGCCGACGTCGGCGTGGCCGAAGGTCTCGAAATGGACGATTCTTCCGCGCCGCGCGACCATCGTGATGATTCCTGCTGCGACGTTCTTCTCGAGGAGCTTCTCCATCGCGGGAGCGATCTTCCCGAGTCCCTCGGACGACATGCCGACCGACTCGGGCTTCGCGTGAACGAGCGATCCGTTGGCGGAGAGTCGCGGTGCTGGCGTGTCGACCCAGCCGGCCTCGCGCTGGCCTTTGCCGGCCGCTTTTCCATCGCCGAGGTCCGTGCGCGCTTTCGCGACGAGGCCGAGGAGTCGCTCGACGACCTTCGGGTTTTCCGCAGCGACGTTGTGGTCTTCGTGGATGTCCGTCGAGAGGTCGAAGAGCTTGAGCGGCGACTCGCCCTCGGGCTTGCCCCAGTTGCGCTTCTTCGACTCCATCTCGACGAATAGCTTCCACTTGTCGGAACGCACGGCCTGGAGCTGGTCCATCTGGTAGTAGAAGAACGCCTCGTGGGGCGATTTCGCGTCCTTCGCTCCGAGCAAGATCGGAGTGATGTCCTTGCCGTCGATGGGGCGATCGTCGCGCAGTTTCGCTCCGGCGAGATTCGCGAAGGTGGGAAGGAGATCCATCGTCGTCGTGATCTCGCCGCTCGACGATCCAGCGGGAATCTTCGCAGGCCAACGCACGACGCACGGAACGCGCATGCCGCCTTCGTCGGTTCGGCCCTTGCGACCTCGCAGCGGCAAGTTGCTTCCTTGCTTCACGCGTGACGAGCCGTTGTCGGACGTAAAGAGGACGAGGGTGTTCTTATCGAGGCCGTGCTTTTGAAGAGCTTTGAAAACTCTTCCCATCGAAAAATCGAGCTCTTCGATCCAATCTCCGTACTTACCGTTCTGCGACTTGCCGATGAACTCTTTGCCGGGAAAGAGAGGTACGTGAATCGCCGTGTGTGGAATGTAGAGGAAGAAGGGCTTGTCCTTGTTCCTCTCGATGAAGCCGAGCGCCTCGTCGGTGTATCGCTCGGTCAGTGGAGTCTGGTCGACCGGTGCCTCGAGCACCGTTTCGTCGCGCACGAGCGGCAACGGAACCTGCTTGCGGTTCATGTCGTTGCTGTACGGGATGCCGAAGTACTCGTCGAATCCTTGGCTCGTCGGGAGAAAGTTCGGATGGTCGCCGAGATGCCACTTGCCGATGCACGCCGTCGCGTAACCCTCTCGTTTGAGGACGTCGGCGATGGTGTCTTCGTCGGGATGGAGGCCTTTTCGTGCCGCAGGGAAGAGTACGCAGAGATTGCGCTCGTCGACGTGCATGTTGACGCGCCGGGGGTAGCAGCCCGTCATCAGGCTCGCACGCGAGGGAGTGCAGACGGAGCACGACGAGTAGAAGTCGGTCAGCTTGAGACCTTCCTTCGCCATGCGGTCGAGGTTCGGCGTTCGTTGCTTCGTTGCGCCGAAGGGGCCGATGTCGGCGTAGCCCATGTCGTCGATGAAGACGACGATGAAATTGGGCTTTTCAGCCGCCGAAGCGTCGCCGAGACCGAGAAGGATCGAGAAAATGAGAACGCACGAGACAAGAAGCGATTTCGAAGGCATCGTATTCGCGTCGACCGGTGGTGAAGGGACCCTGACATTCCTTTTCGGGCCGGGCATTTTATCCGATGAGAGCTGAGCGATCATGACAAATGACCGACCCGACCCCTGCCTGATCGTGATCTTCGGCGCGTCGGGAGATCTGACGCGACGAAAGCTCATCCCGTCGCTCTACCACCTCTGGACACAGGGACAGATGCCGGAGGACTTCGCCGTCCTCGGAGTCGCGCGTACTCCGCACACGGACGAGGAGTACCGACAGAAGATCCTCGAGTTCGATCCGAGCGAGTACGAGGACGACCTATGGGCCGACTTCGCACGTCGCATCCGGTACCTCGGGGCGGACTCGACGAAGTCGAACGACTGGCCTACGATCACGAAAAAGTGTCACGAGATCGCGAACGAATACCGAACGCGGGGCAATGTGCTCTTCTACCTCTCGGTCGGTCCGCAGTTTTTCGACCCGATCATCCGGTCGATCGGCGAATCGGGGCTCGTGACCGACGGCGGCCGCGCCCGCGGGCCCGAAGGCGACGGGGCTTGGCAGAGGATCGTCGTCGAGAAGCCGTTCGGATGCGAGCTTTCGTCGGCACGGCAGCTCAATCGAGCCGTCGGAAGCGTCTTCGAGGAGGAGGCGGTCTATCGCATCGATCATTACCTCGGGAAGGAGCTCGTCCAGAACCTGCTCGTGGCGCGTTTTGCGAACAGCATCTTCGAGCCGCTCTGGAATCAGCGTTACATCGACCACGTCCAGATCTCGGCGACCGAGGCGGTCGGCCTCGAAGGGCGAGGAGGCTACTACGATGGGCCTGCTGGGGGCGCGATGCGGGATATGGTGCAGAGCCATTTGCTGCAGGTGCTCTCGATCATCGCGATGGAGCCTCCAGTAAGCTTGGGAGCGGACGATGTCCGCGTCGAGAAGATCAAGATCTTCAAGGCGCTGCGTGTCCCGGATCTCGAGGACGTCCCCAAGATCGCCGTGCGGGGCCAGTACGATGCAGGCTCGGTCGGGGGCGTCGAGGTTCCTCGTTACCGCGAGGAAGAGGGCGTCGATCCACAGAGCCAGACGGACACGTACGCTGCGCTCCGAGTGCACATCGATACGTGGCGATGGGGCGGAGTACCGTTCTACCTTCGCAGTGGCAAGGCATTGCAGCGCAAGAAGACGGAGATCGTCGTCTACTTCAAGCCGACTCCGCACTGTCTCTTTCGTGAGCACGCGAAGAACATGCGGCCGAACCAGATCGTCTTTAGCGTCCAGCCGAACGAGGGGATCCGACTGCGCTTCGTCGGCAAGGTGCCCGGACTCGGGATGGATATCAAAGAGGTCGTCATGGATTTCGACTACATCGAGGAATGGCAGAGCGAGCCGCCCGAGAGCTACGCGACGCTCCTCTACGACGCGATGGGGGGCGATCAGACCTTGTTCAAGCATCGCGACGAGATCGAGTGCTCGTGGATGTCGGTTCTGCCCGTGCTCGAGTACTGGGACGAAAACCCGGCGCGCAAGTTTCCGAACTACAAGGCGGGAACGTGGGGGCCTTCGTCGGCCGACACGATGATGTCGCAGGAGGGACGATACTGGAGAAATGTCTGAGTCGTCGAACGCCGACCTCCGGGGTGAAGAGCTCTTGGCTCGGGGTCTCGGCGGATCCGTCGTGATTCGCGAAAACGCCGGCCTGCTCTTCGAGCTTCTCGAGCATCGACTCTCGACCCTCGCCGAGCAGTCGAGCGCCGAACGCGGGAGCTTTCACGTCGCGCTCTCGGGCGGGGGGACGCCGAAGCCGTTTTACGAGAGCTGGGCGAAGTCGCCGTACTTTCCTTGGGACGCGACCCACGTCTGGCTCGTCGACGAACGACGGGTTCCGTACGACGACGAAAGGTCGAACTGGCGCATGATCTGCGAGGCGCTCTGCGATCGTGCTCCGATTCCGAAGGATCAGCTTCACCCGATGCCGGTCGAGGGCGAGGGACTCGGTGCTCGCTATTCCAAAGAGATCGCATCTGCGTTTGCGGGAGAGCCGGGCGAGGCGCCACGATTTGATTTCGTGCTGCTCGGAATGGGGGCCGACGGACACACGGCGAGCCTCTTTCCGGAGTCGCCGGCTCTCGAGGTCGCGGATGCTTGGGCCGCCGACAACGACGGTGAACGTGTCGTCCCGCCGCCACGGATCACCTTGACGTATCCGGTGCTCAACGCGGCACGCGAGCTCGTCATTCTCGCGATGGGCGAATCGAAGACGGCGACGCTCGAGAAGATCGCTCGCGCACATCTTGCCGGCGACGCAGACCAGCGAGAGCTTCCGATCTGTGGCGTCGATCCGACGGCGCAGGGCGGGCGTCTCTCGTGGTTCCTCGACTTCGGGGCCGCCCGCGTTGCGGACTAACGCTTCGCCCGTTCGAAGTAGCGCAAGGTCTGATCGAGCGCGTGCTCCAGTGCGGGATCCATCTCGTGCTTCGCCGCTTCGAGCGCGACGTCTTGCGCGTCCTTCGCCGAGCTGAAGCCGCACGCGAGAACCGCTTCGAGGCGAACGCGCGGATCGGGATCGTCGACGAGCTTGCGCAGGAGGTCGATCGACCCGTCGATGCGCGATTGCCAGTAGCGGAGGACGCGGACGCCGGCTGCTCGAGCGTGGGCGTCTTTCGCCGCGAGCACGCGACGAAGGAGCCCCTGGTCGATCACGCCGAGCGACTGAGCGAGCCAGAGTGCCTCGACGAGCTGGCGTTCGCGGTCGGAGATGTCTTTGACCGACGCGAGCCCGACGAGCCATTTGCGTCTCTCGGGTTCGACCGCTTCTCGCCCACGAGTCGCGAGCTCTCTTCGGGCAAGCTCTCGCGTCGTGTTCTCGTAGGCTTGAAGCAATTGGATCAGGCGGGGGATCTTCTCGCCGACGATGCGTGGAGCCTCGAGCAGCGGGCGCGTCTTGTGGCGGATGCGCCAGATGCGTCCGTGAGTGTGATCACGTCCCGGATGGCGCTTCTCGAACTGGACGTTCTCGAAGATGTACGAGTAGAAGTCGACGACGTAGAGCGCTCCATCCGGGCCGAAAGCCATCGCGATCGGACGGAAGAGCTGACTCTTCCCCGAGAGGAGATGGGGTTTCGCCTGCGTCGACGCGATGCCGGCGCCTTTCGGCTTCAAGTCAAACCAGTGCGCTCCGAGATCGCCGACGCAGTCGTTGACGATGAATCGATCCTGCACTTCCGGCGGAAAGTGTCGATTGCGCACGAACGCACAGCCCGCGGCGATGGCCGCGCCGTGCGAGAAGGTCAGGTGATTCGTGCGAGCCTTCTTCTTCGGGTAGACGAAGTTCGCCGACAGAGGCTCCATCGGGTAGTAGTGCCCGGCCGATGCGTCGAGCACGATGCCGCGGCCCCAGTGATCGAAGATGTTGCCGTAGGGATTCCAGAAGTGGTGCGAGACGTAGACGTCGAGACTATGCTCGCGCGGCCGGTAGCGGAAGACGGCACCGTCCTTGACCCGGACCGGCCCGTAGGGTGTCTCGACTTGGGTGTTGTAGAAGATTCCCTGCGTGAAGAAGAGCGAGCCGCCAGGACTCCAGCGAAACTTGCTCATCGCGTGCTCGACGTCTTCCGTGCCGAAGCCGTGAAGCACGACTTCGAGCGAGTCGATCGTGTCGTCTCCGTCAGGATCGTGAGCGAAGACCATGTTCGGTGCTTGCGAGAAGTACACGCCGCCATCGCCGAGGGAGAAGCCGTGGAGCATGTTGAGGCCGTCGAGAAAGACCTTGTGCTTGTCCGCGACGCCGTCTCGATCGGTGTCTTCGAGGATGACGATCGAGTCGGTCGGCTGTCGGCCCGGCTCGGGGTGCGGCCACGTCGGTGAGTTCGCGACCCAGAGACGCCCTCGCGCGTCGAACTCGAGGGCAATCGGATTCGCGAGCGGAAATCTCACTTCGGATGCGAAGAGGTTGACCTCGTAACCCTTTGGGGCCTTCAGCCCGCGTTGCGTTTCCTGCGGAGTTTCGGTCGGACCCTTCGGCAGTCCCGGCGGAGTTTTGACGGCGGGGACGTGCAGCTTCGATGCGGGAGTCGGATGCCAGATGGGGAGACGGTCGTCGGGGCGATCTCTCCAGACTTCTGAAGCCTTCGGCCGTGAAGCCTTCTGAATGGATCGATCGAGCTCGGCGATGAGGCGTTCCTGGTTGCGGCGCTCCTCGGGGAGGCCAATGGCTCCCTTGTTGTTCCTTCGTCCGCCGTGGACATAAAAGAGATTGGGAGCTCGCCACCAGTAGAAGTGCTGGTAGTTCTTCTCGTAGACGAGTCTCCGAAAGCTGCGGGATTGGCCACCGGCGTCCTCGGGTCGAGTGTCGACCGCATCGATCCAGCCCAACGAGCGGGCGAGGATCTGGCTCACGTGCCAGTCGCCGAGCTCGGTCAGGTGAATCCCGTTGAACGTGAGTGCGCGGAGATCGCTCTTCTTCGAGCGTTCGATGGTCGGCTCGAAGAGGTCGATGAACTCGACTTCACGCTTCTTCGCGATGTCGCGCATCGCGGAGGTGTAGAGCGCGAGCGATTCGTTGTGCGCTCTCGTGACCGAGAGATCTCCCTCGACGGTCTCGTGCGCGATCGGGGATACGAGGAAGACTCGGGGTGGAGACTTTCCGTCGTACTTTCGCGAGCGAAGGTCCTCGAGGAATCTGTCGAGGTCACCCCGAAAGCTCTCGATCCCCGCACGCCCACGAAACGACTCGTTCATCCCGAAGCACGCGAAGATGACGCCCACCTTCTCTCGTTCCAGCTGCGCGTGAAGATCACCGAAGCGATCGGGGCGTGGCATCAGCGTTAACTCATCGGCCGACCATCCGAGGTTGCGCACGACGAGCTCATGCTTCGGGAATCGACAGTGGAGAAACGTCTCGAAGTACCCGAAGAGCTGCATGCGCTCGGCGAACGTGTTGCCGATGATCGCGATGCGATCTCCGGGTCGGAGCTCCGGTGCAGCTTGGGAGAAGCTCTTCTCGGCAACGGTGATCGCCAGGGCGAATGCGACGACGACGATCCGGCTGGCGCGCATGCTCATTCTTCTCCACCGATTTGCGTTTTCTTCCAGTCTCCGCGGCGGAAGAGGATGATCGCCGCCGCGGCGAGAAACGATTCCGCGATCGCTACCGAGTAGTACACGCCGGGCGGGCCGATGTCGAGCGCGTAGGACAGCGTCCACGCGAGCGGCAGCTGGATCATCCAGAAGCACACGAAGTTGATTCGCGTCGGTGTTCGGGTGTCGCCGGCTCCGTTGAAGGCCTGTGTTATCACCATGCCCCAGGAATAGAACACGTAGCCGTAAGCGATGATGCGAAGGGCGTCCGCGCCGAAACCGATCGTTCGTTCGTCGCTCGTGAAGATCGAGACGAGCTCCTCGTCGAAAAGCACGAACACGACGGTCACGATGCCCAGGAAGACGGCATTGAACCATCCGGTCAGCCAGACGGAGCGCTCCGCACGATCGGGCTTTCCTGCGCCGAGGTTCTGACCGACGAGCGTCGCCGCAGCGTTGCTCAACCCCCAACTCGGCAGGAGCGCGAAGACGATGATGCGAATCGCGATCGTGTATCCCGCGACGGCGGCCTGACTCATGGGACCGGGCTCGTAGTAGCCCGATACGAGACGCATCAGAAAGATCCAGCTCGATGTCGCGATGAGAAACTGCACGACGCCGCCGGCCGAGATACGGATGAGCTCGCGCATCGCGGGCGCGTGAAAGCGGCAGGACGGCCCCTTGAGCAGCACACGTCCCTTGCCACGCCGAAGGAGCCAGAACTGGAAGATCACTCCCGTTCCACGGCCGATCGTCGTCGCGACCGCTGCGCCCGTCACGCCCAGCTCGGGGAAGGGACCCAAGCCGAGAATCAGGCAGGGATCGAGGACGATGTTGATGCCGTTCGCGAGGAGCAGCACCTTCATCGCGATCACGGCATCTCCCGCGCCGCGAAAGATCGCGTTGTTGAGGAAGAGCAGCATGATCACGACGTTGGTTCCGAGGAGAAGCGCCGTGTACGTGCTGCCGATCTCGATCGTCTCTTCCGTCGCTCCCATGAGACGCAGGAGGTCGGAGGCGAAGATTGCGCAGACGATGCCGACGACCACGCCGAAGATGATGCCGACGATGATCACTTGCGTCGCCGCACGAACGGCGCCCTCGGTGTTCTTCTCGCCGACGCGTCTCGCGACCATCGCCGTCGTACCCATCGCGAGGCCGATCGCGAGGGCGTAGACGATCGTCAGCATCGACTCGGTGAGTCCGACGGTCGACAGGGCTGCGTCGCCCAAGGTCCCTACGAAGTACGTGTCGACGACGGCGAAGACCGACTCCATCGACATCTCGATGACCATCGGAATCGCGAGGAGAACGATCGCGCGCCGGAGGCTCCCACTCGTGTAGTCGTGGTGTTTGCCGGCGAGGGATTCGCCGATCTCGCGAATCCAGGATGGTGCGGTTTTCGTGGTCGGAGCGGAATAAGGGTTCTCTTGTGACATGTCAGGGATGTACCGAAAAGGTCGCGTAGAGGAGGGAAAGGGGGCGCGACCCCGGAACGATGCGTCAGCTGAGCCAACCGGGAGGGGTGAGCTGTCCGGAAAGGGCGATCAGCCGCGCGTGGGCGCGCCGGACGTCAGAACGTCAACTGCGACAACTTCCGTGACCCTCGGCGCTTCCTGACTGGGCGACGAAGAGTGACTCTCGCGTCGCGGTGAGAGAAAAAGAACCCGAGCGATCGCGAGTATGTCGGTGCATCGGGGCCTGCGCAAGTCGCGACGTCGAGATTCTTGCGAGGGAGCCGCTGTGTTATCATCTTGCCTCGTTCGATTCGTCCCTTCTCGAGAGCGCTCGATTCGTGGATCAAGACCTTCGCGTTGGAAACTACCGTCTCGTTCGAGAGATCGGCCTCGACGCGCGTCTAAGTTTCCGGCTCGAGAACGTTCGGTTCCGTTCACGACGTGACGAGTGGTGAGTGGCTCGGAACTCTCAACGAGCCGAGGAAGGTCGCGATCGCGGCGTTCTCGCCTGAAGGGAAGATCCTCGCGACGGGAGGGTTCGGTGGTTCGATCGAGCTCTGGTCTTTGTCGGGCGATCTGATTTCCGTGATTCGTGGTTATCACGGGTCGATCACCTCGCTCGAGTTCTCGAAGAACTCGCTGCGTCTCCTGAGTGGATCCGCGGATCGAACGCTTCGCACTTGGGAGGTGGCGCGCGGTGTCGATCAATTGCAACTCGAGCACCCGGGATCTGTGCGCGAGGCACGTTGGAGTGACGACGGGGAGAGCCTTCTCTCCGTGACGAACAATCCTCTGCGGCCCTGGCCGATGGCCGGCGAACTTCCACGCGCTCGCGTCGGCTCGTCGGAGTCGTACGTTCACGTCGAGGGGCACCGAGGAATATCATCTCGGGGATGAGGTGGAGCGTGGCAAACGGAGCTGGCGGGTCGGGCTTCAGAGTCTTCGCGTCGAGGCGGAGAAGATCCCGCGCATGGTCGAGCGAGCCAACCTCGACGAACGAGATGCTCTCGAGCTCGCGAAGTTCGTCGGCAAGTTGCGCCACTACGCGCGTAGAATACCCGACGACGAGTCGGTGAAGGCGATTCTGCGTTCCGAGCACGAGGAGCTGCTCGCAGAAGCACGCCTCGCGCTCA
This sequence comes from uncultured Planctomycetia bacterium, assembly GCA_964478085.1. Classification (GTDB taxonomy): domain Bacteria; phylum Planctomycetota; class UBA8108; order UBA8108; family UBA8108; genus CAYMLL01. The sequence continues at coordinate 5,997 of CAYZGY010000057.1, read as the reverse complement.
GCATGTACCGCGGGGACGAGCCGAAGCTGCTCGTGGGGATCGCGCGACTCGAGGAGAAGTTGGGCGAGCTGACGTCGGCGCTTCCTCTCGTCGAGCGTGCTCGCGCTGCGTCGGCGGAGGAGCGCGGCCTCGATCAAGTTCTCGCGGTCGCACCGGACCTCCCGACCTACGCGATGATCGTGAGCTCGCTGACTCAACGTGTCCGTCTCGTTCCGTTAGGCGTCAAGTGGCAGTTCTTGCGCGAGCGCGAAGACGCAGCTCCCGAGTGGACACGGGAGAGCTTCGACGACAGCTCTTGGGAATCGGGTGTGTCGCCCTTTGGATACGACTCCCGCGAGGGCGAGACGTTCGGGACGCTTCTCCCTGATATGCGATCGGAGTACGTCAGCGTGTACTTCCGCCACGCTTTCTCCGTCGATGTGCCCGATCGTTACGAAGATTCTCGATTGACGGTTCGGGTCGACGATGGCTTCGTAGCATTCCTCAATGGCGAGGAGATCGGACGATTCAACGCGCCGGAAGGTCCAGGTGCCGTCGCCGCAAGCGTGCCGGCGCTAGCCGCTCGTCCCGGTCGAGATCGACATCGAATCGAGCCGGCTTCAGGCTGGCGAGAATGTGCTGGCGATCGTCGGTAAGAACGCGAATCGGGCGAGCTCTGATTTCGTCATCTCCCCGAGTCTGAGCGCGGATGCCCGTCCGCTTTCTCTCGCAAGCGTTCGATCGCGTTTCGAGGGTTTCTTTGAATTGGTGAAGGACGAGAAGGACGCGTCACGCCGACTCTTTCTCGAAGCGCGAATTCTACAAGAGACGGGAAAGCACGACGAAGCCCTTCGACGTCTCGACGAAGCGGAGAGAGTCGACGATCGCAGCTTCGACATCGTGAGAGCCGCCGTGAGCTCTCTTCGTCGTCTCGATCGCTCGGTCGACGCCCTTCAGCGCCTCGAGGCGTTCGAGTCGCGAAGGGCCAGACGGACAAGACGATCGACGTCTGGCCGCTCTGGGCCGAGATCGGGAGCGGAGATCGGGAGCGGAGATCTCGGTCGGACCGGGTCACAGCTCCTGGCATCGTTGCCTAAGGTCGAGACGATCTCCTCGAGTGTCGAGCTACGCGTCGCGCTCACGAGCCTGATCGAAGAGGGCGCGATTCGGATCAATTGCGGTGGCAGCGGTTTCGAGTGTGAGGAGGGGCGGAAGTTCCATGCCGATCGTTTCTTCACCGGTGGCCGCGTGCTTCCGACTCGGACAAAGTCCGTGGACGGCGCACCGACGTTGACCAACCAGGCACTCTACCGCGAGGAGCGCCAATTTCCGAAGGTGTACGATACGCGACGTGCGTACCGCGTTCCGGTTCCCGTCGGGCGCTACCGGCTTCGCTTTCACTGGAACGAGTCCTTTCGACAGGACGGCCAGTCGAAGCGATTCGATCTATTGATCGAGGGAGAGGTCGCGGAGAAGTGGAATCCGCCACGCGGGGGAGGGCCGTTCGTGAAGCACGATTTCGTGTACGAGACGGAACTCGAGATTGGAGACGGCTCCTTCGACATTGGTTTCCGCCCACGAGGAGTCGCCCCGAGCGTCGCGGCGTTCGAGATCATCCCGGTCGAGTAGTCACCCGCGACGACATCAGACGGTGGTCTTCGCGAGCGCCTCGTCGAGGTCGGCGATGAGATCCGCCGCGTCCTCCACGCCGAGCGAGAGTCGGAGAAGGCCGGGCGGCAGTCCCGCCTTGCGTAGCGTCTCGTCATTGAGCGACGCGTGGGACATCGACGCGGGATGCGAGATGATGGTTTCCGCTCCTCCGAGACTCACGGCAATCTGGATGAGCTCGAGCGCCTCGGCGAACCTCGCGCCCGTCTCCTTGCCGCCGCGGAGATCGAACGAGACCATGCTCCCGAAACCTCGCATCTGTCTCGACGCGAGTTCGTGGTTCGGATGGCTCTGGAGTCCCGGGTAATAGACACGCTCGATCTTCTCGTGCTCGACGAGGTAGCGTGCGACCGCGAGAGCGTTCGCATTCTGCCGTTCGACGCGCAGCGGCAGCGTCTTGATTCCCCGGATCAGCAGCCAGGCCTCGAAGGGGCTGATACACGCGCCGAAGATCTTGAGAAAGGGCCAGGCCGCGTCGACGATCTCGCGTCGCGAGCAGATCACGCCGGCGGTGACGTCCGAATGTCCACCGATCGCTTTCGTCGCGGCGTGAGCGACGACGTCGACGCCGAGCGCGATGGGGTTCTGGTTGTACGGCGTCGCGAAGGTGTTGTCGACGACGCTGAGGACTCCCGCTTCGCGGCAGATTTCGGCGAGAGCGGCGATGTCGGCGATCTCGAGCGTCGGGTTCGTCGGGCTCTCGAAGATCAGGAACTTCGACTCGGGACGAATCGCCGAGCGCACCTCGTCGAGGTTCGAGGAGTCGACCGAGGTCGAGTCGACACCGAAGCGTGGCAGGATGTTGCAGACGAGCTCGTGCACGCCCGAGTAGATCGAGCGGCCGATCAGGACGTGATCGCCCTTCTCGACGAGCGAAAGGACGAGCGCGGAGATCGCACCCATTCCCGAGGAGAACGCCAGCGCAGCTTCGGACCTCTCGAGATCTGCGAGGATCGTCTCGAACTGCTTCGTCGTCGGATTTCCCCAGCGCGTGTAGAACGCTTCGGGAGCCGTCGCGGCGGCCGCGTCCGCGCCATCAGCGCAGGTGTCGAGACGAAAGGTCGACGATTGGACGATCGGCGGCGTCAGCGCGTTCGATGTGTTCCATTCGTTGCCCGCGTGAATCGCGCGGGTGGACAGGCCTTGTTTCTTTTCGGATGAGCTCATGATGCTTCGAGGATCGCATCCTCGCGATCAGGGTTCAACGGAGTCTCCATCAGCTGTCGCGCGAGCGCGACGGTTTCGGGCGCGGTCGATCCAGATCGGCACGCTCACCGCGGTGAACACCACGAACGCGATCGCGGTCAGAAGGGCGACCGAGCCGACGAGAGACGAGTAGCCGTATCGATCGGCGAGCCAGCCGAGAATCGGTGACGTCGCGACCGTGCCGAAATCGAGTGTCATCAGCGAGAACGCCGAACCGCTGCCGCGGCTCTCTACGGGGAAGCGCTCGAGCATCAGCGAGGTCATCGTGTGAAACGTGAAGCCGTGCCCTGCGCCGCAGCAGATTCCCGCGAAGAGTATGTCGTGCAGTTCACCGATGATGATCCAGTGGAGCGAGCCCATGCCGACGATGACGGACAGAAGCCCGAGGAGCATCACCTTCCGACGACCGAACTTCTCCGGCGCTCGACGCAGACCGATGCGAATCGCGATGGCGGTCAGCGCGTAGCCCATGAAGAAGCGCCCGACGAGCTGAACATCCTCCGCTCCTTCGGGGCCCTCCTTCCGGAGGAAGTCCGCGAGGTCCGAAAGGAAGATGAACGGCACTCCGAGGAACGCCCCGAAGATGAACATCACGAAGACGATCGTCCCGGGCCAGTGCCGGCGGACGGTGCGCACGAAATCGATGAGGCGAACGCTCGGCGATCGATGCTCGGCCGGAGTCGGCTTCAGGAAGAAGAGCACGATCAACGCGGGGACGAGCGCTCCCGCTACGCAGTAGAAGAGGAAATCGAAGTCGCCTCGCGAGCGGCTCGCAGCTTCCGTCCCGAGAATGACGTCTCCGATACGTGGGCCGATGAGCATCGCGAGAAAGCCCGAGAGCCCGAACGTGCCGATCGCCTCGCTCTGTCGGTCAGCCGGTGCATTCTGCGTGATGTAGGTCAAGCTTGCGCCGTAGGTGAGCGAAGCGGCCAGCACGAGGGAGACTCGAACGGCGTAGATCGTCCAGTCCGCTTCCTCGAGCAAGAGATTCGAGAGGATGGCGAGGATGAAGACGATGTAACCTGCACCCCAGACGACGCGAGCGCCGAGTCGATTGATCCACTGCCCCATCCACGGACGGGTGACGACTCCCGCAATCATGCTGAAGCCCATCACGTTCCCGATGATCTCTTTCGCTGCGCTCTCGTCACCGACGAGCCAGCTGATCCAGCGTGCATAGTGCGCGGTGAGCGTCCACGCGATCATGAAGCACGTTTGGCTCGCGACGGAGAGGACGAAGTCGCGGTCGTAGAGTCGATTCACGACTCGATCCTGCCTCGCAGGCGCGCGATGCCGTCGGTCGTCAGATAGATCGCGAAGCTCGTCAGAAGAACGATGATCGTGAATGGAAAGCCGATCGCGTCGCTGATCTCTTGTTCTTCGTTGGCAACGTACCAGATCAGCTCGACGAGCCACATCGTCAGTCCACCGCTCAGGGTCAGGAATCCGGCAAGGCGGTTGGGGCGCTTCTGGTACACCGCGAAGAGCATCGCGACGAACATCGGGATCTGCATCGAGTACGAGAGCTCGAGGAGCGCGAACGCGTCCTCCCCGAGGAGCGCGAAGACGACGCCACCGACTCCGATGACTGCGATGCAGATGCGTGCGAGAAGGGTGACGGACTCTTGCTTGCGGAGAACGTGCCGCAGGAAGTTTTGCGCGAAGACGCTCGACGGCGCGAGCAACGCCGAATCGAGCGAGGAGAGGATCACCGACAAGAGGGTCAGTAGGAAGAGGATCTTCAGCGGCGTCGAGAGGAGCTCGAACGCGAGTTGAGGTATGACGCTCTTATCGCCGTCGATTCCCGGGTACCAAGAGCCGATGAGCCCGAGGAGGACCGGAACGCAGCCAAGGGTGATGTAAAGGACTCCTGCACCGATGCATGCACGTGAGGCGATCTTGGCAGACTTCGAGGAGAAGACACGCTGAAGGAGATCCTGGCCCGGGAGGATTCCGAACGTCCCCGAGATGAAGAGGGTGAGCCAGAGGAAGAACTCTTCCTTTTTCGCCGTCGGAACGAGAACGAAATGTTCGTCTGCGGTTTTCTCGGAGATCGTCTGAAACGCCGTCGCGAGACTTCCGTCACCGATCTTCCAGAGAACCTCTCCCGCGAGAACCAGCAGGCCGAGGATCAAGAGCACGACCTGAACGGCGTCCGTCAGCGAGACTGACCACATGCCGCCGATGTACGTGTAGGCGATCGCTACCCCCGCGACGAGGAAGATGCCGACGGTTTGGTCGAGATCGAAAAACACGTGAAGGATCCCCGACATCGCCAGAAGCTGCGAAGCGATCCAGCCGAAGTAGCTGACGATGTAGAGCGCCGAGACCATCTCGGCTTTCTTGCCGTAGGCGCGACCGAAGAGGTCGTTGACGGTCAGGATCTTCGCGTCCCAAAGCCGTCGCGCGAAGAAGAGCCCCGCGAGAACGAGACAGAGCCCCGCACCGAAGGGCTCGAACGCGGTGACGTGCAGTCCCTTGGTTCGCACCTCGTCGGCGGAGACGATCATGGTCCCGGCGCCGAACCAAGTCGCAAGGAGCGTCGCCATGGCCAACGGCAACGGCAATCGTCGACCCGCGACGAAGAAGTCCTCGTCGTTGCGGATGCGGCTGCGGCTCCAGGTCGCGATTCCGAACATCGCGACGAGGTAGATGACGATGCTCGTGACGTACACAGGGGGACTCCGGCGCCGGATGGAAAGCGCGCATCCTTGGCGATCTGCGCCCCGAATTCAAGATCGAGTCACGAGAGATGTTTCGGGGCACTTCGCGGTCGATTTGCGGCAGAAGACCCGCAAGGTGTTTCCAGTGGGGAGGACCAGGCTGCTGAGCGAGATCGCGAGTGCCGGAAGCCCGAGAATAGC
>CAYZGY010000057.1:0-270 GCA_964478085.1 uncultured Planctomycetia bacterium | reverse complement strand
GAGGACGGCGTGAAGCCAAGTCCAGGGACTCTTGCGGAGCTCCTTCGAGTCGGCGTTTCGCATCAGGGATCGGTAGAGCCGATTCGTCTCACCCGGGAGTGCGTTGAGGAGATTCTGGAGTGTCGTGTACGGCGAGTACTCGAGCGAGAAACGATCGGTATGGACGACGTCGAATCCGTTTCGACGAAGCAGGTCTCCCAAGGTGTCCGGCGTGAAGAAGAATAGGTGGTGGGGGTAGTCAAACGTGAAGTTCCTCTGTCGTAGCCAGCG
>CAYZGY010000056.1:0-17637 GCA_964478085.1 uncultured Planctomycetia bacterium | reverse complement strand
GCCCGCGACGCCCTCGCCCGCGACGCCCTCGCCCGCGACGCCCTCGCCCGCGACGCCCTCGCCCGCGACGTCATCGCCGGCAACGTCATCGCCCGCGGCAGCCGCCTGACCATCTGCCGGGGCTTCCGGTTCAGGCTCTGGCCAGGCAGCCCACGTCACGAGCGTGACGATGACGATCCAGGCGACGAGTGTTGGCAAGCGTCCGATAATCATCTTCTGAGTGAGTTCCCTATTCGACTTTCGGACGGTTGAGCGGGGGCACGGGTCCTTTTCCGGGAGCCGGATCCGACCGGGGTCCGAAGAAGGAAGAGTCGGCCTCCGGATTGAAGTCGAGGATTCTACTGCGATGATGCACTCAGAAGGAAGTCCCAACGCCGCCTCGATCTCCCCACCCATGATCTCATCGACGGCCGAAGAGTTTCTCGGAGCGAATCATACCGACGCGTCCTCGGATGGGCCCGCGGGCGACCGTCCGGCGACGATGAGCGCCGCCCTGCTCGTCTCGCCGATCGGCTTCCGCGTCAGCGAGGAGTCCGCGGAGGACAACCGCTACATGCATCCGGGAACGACGGTCGACCTCGAGCGGGCTCACGATCAGCACCACAGGCTCGCACGACTTCTCGGAAACCTCGGCCTTCCGGTCGTCGTGCTGCCCGGCCAAGAGGGCCTCGACGACGCCGCCTTTCCGAACAACGTCTACGCCACGGTCCCCGGAAGATTCATCGTCGGCAGCATGCGTCACGACGTCCGGCGCGCCGAAGCGGAACGCGACGACGTGCGCTCGCTCTTCAAAGGCGCGTTCGCCCGCGAGGTCGTCGATCTCTCGAAGCGCGACTGCGTCGCGGCGCTCACCGGCCCCCGCATCATCGATCGACGCCGCGCGCTCGGCTTCTGCGGTATGACGGGACGGGTCGACGATGCGGGCGTCGAAGCTATGCACGAGGCCTTCGACCTCGAGCACACGTTTCGTTTCGACCTGGCTTCGGACGAGTACCACACGAACCTCGTCCTCTCCGTCCTCGCGAGTCGAGCGTGCGTGCTTCATCGCGCGTCCTTCGCCAATCCGGCTGTCGCCGACGCCATAGCGCAGCTCTACCCCGACCGGACGCTCGAGCTCGATGACGACGAGAAGGCCGCGTTCGCGGGGAACTGTATCGCCCTCACCGATCGTGACGTCGTCTTCAGCGCGACGTCGGTGAAACGCTTGCGACGGGAGTCCCGCAAGAAGCTGGAGTCATGGGGCTTTCGCGTGCACGGCGCGGAGGTCGACGAGTTCGAAAAGGGCGGTGGCAGCCTGCGCTGCTTGATCGCGGAGATCTTCTGACGTGAGTGTCTCGGTCTTTTCCGAAATCGGTCCGCTGCGAGAGGTTCTCGTTCACACGCCGGGAACGGAAGTCGAGAACATGCCGCCGTCGATGATGAGCGAGCTGCTCTTCGAGGACATCCTCCACGTGCCGCGCGCACGTCGTGAGCACGAGCGCTTCCGCGCGGTTCTCGAGAGGCTCGGAGTCGAGGTTCACGACAGCTTCGACCTCCTGACGACCGCACTCGAGCACGGAGAGGAGTACATCCCGAAGCTGCTCGATCACCTGCGGGAACTCGAGGGCATCTCATCGAGCCTCGTCGCCGAGCTGGCGCAGCTCGAGACGAAGGAGCTCGCCGCGGCACTCGTCCACGGCGTGCCCGCCCCGGTCGCAGAACGGAATCACGACCATCTTTTTCGTCTGGCACCGATCCCGAACCTGCTCTTCAGTCGCGACGCGCAAATCGTCCTGGGTGAAGGCGTCGTCATCGGAGCGATGAGTCGAGGTGCCCGCCGGCGTGAGCCGCTCCTCTCGCGATTCATCTTTCGCAACCATCCGCGCTTCGCGGAGACGCCGATCCTCGCCGACTTCCTCTGGCCACATCGTGGCGACACGTTCGGTGAGCCGCAACACGTCAACCCGACGCTCGAAGGCGGTGACGTGCTGATCTTCCATGAAGGCATCGTCCTCGTGGGCGTCAGCGAACGCACGATGGAGCGAGCGGTCGACCGGCTCGTCGAGCGACTACGGAACGAGACCTGGTTCCACACGCTCATCCTCGTCCCGATGCCGCACACGCGAAGCGCGATGCACCTCGACACGATTTTCACGCGCGTGTCGGCGAACGAGTGCCTCGTCTATCCGCCGATGATCCTCCCCGGAGGATCGGAAGCGCTCAGCGTCGTCAGCATCGACCTGCGATCGTCGAACGACTACGGTCGTAGACGCCCGAATCTCCTCGACGCGCTCCGCGAAGCCGGCGCCGACCTCGAGCCGATCTGCTGCGGCGGTCCCGACGACTACCTCCAGCAGTCGCGCGAGCAATGGACCGACGGCGCGAACTCGTTCTGCGTACGTCCCGGCGTCATCCTGCTCTACTCGCGCAACACGGCGACCGCGGCCGAATTCGAGAAGCGTGGCTTCGAGCTCGTCAACGCCGCCGACATCGAGTTCTCCGAGAACGGCGAGTGCCTCCACGAGTTCCACGACGAACGCGATTACGCGATCCTCATCGCCGGCGGAGAGCTCTCGCGTGCGCGCGGCGGTCCGCGGTGCATGACGATGCCACTGCGGCGCGATTCGGTCTGATCACTCGCGCTGATCGGCGAGCACCAGCTCTCCGATATCGCGTGCGAGCTGGCCGATTCCCCGGCCGCTCGTGTTGCACAGGAGCACGATGACGACTCGTTTGTCCGGATGGATCAAGACGTAGGAACGCGCACCGGGTTGACCGCCGGCTTTGGCGAAGTACCGAGCATCCGCGTGCCCTCCGATGTTCCAACCGTAGGCGTAGTCGTTGCAGTCGTCGATCTCGGTCGTCATCTTCGTGAGGCTCTCACGCGACAAGATCTTTTCGTCGACCAGCTGCATCCCGAAGCGCACGCGATCGTACGCCGAGCTTTCCATCCCGCCGCCGCCCCACTTCCAGCCGAGGCTCAAGAGCCCCAGGTGTCCGAATCCCGTGCGGTCGGGCTTGACGACGTAGATCTCCGATCGTTGAAAACAAGACAAGTCGGGGAGGCTCGGATACCCTGAACGCGCAAAACACTCTCCGCGGGAGCAAAAAACATGTCTTCACGAAACCGATCCGTCCGCGTTCTCATCGCATTCGCGTCCTTTCTCCTGGCGAGTGTCACGAGCGACGCCCAAGTCCCCTACGAAAACGGCGAGTGGCCCCAGTGGCGCGGCCCGAAGCGCGACGGTCACGGTCTCGACACGGGACTCTTGAAGAAGTGGCCGGAGGACGGACCCGCCGTCGCTTGGGAAGTCGACTCCGTCGGTGTCGGCTACTCTTCTCTCGCGATCAAGGACGGACGCATCGTCACGCAGGGCGATCTCAACGGTGTCGAGCACGTGATCTGCCTGAACGAGAAGGACGGTAAGCTTCTCTGGGCCGTTCAGCCGGCTCCCGTCGCGAAAAAGCTCGCGGCTCGCATCGCCGACGAGTTCAAGAAGATCGACAAGAACGGTGACGGCGTCGTCGATGACGTCGAGGCCGCGGGACGCATCAAGAACGCGGCGCAGTACGATCGTCCGGTCGAAGGCGATCCGCAAAAGATCGCTGCGTTGCGCGCGGCTCGCGTGCTGGCAGGACTCGACAAGAACGGCGACGGCCTGCTCGACGAGATCGAAGCGGGACGTGCTCTCGGCAGCGAGTTCTTCAGCATGGATCAACCCGACCCGAACGCGGACGCCTCCGCGATCGCCAAGGCCCGATCGGCTCGGCTCCTGAAGGCGCTAGATAAAGACGGCGATTCGAAGATCTCGAAGAAGGAGGCGCGGCGTAGCGTCATCGATCGTTCGTTTCGGCAGATCGATCGCAAACCGAAAGGCAAGGACCAAAGGCGCGACGATGTCGTGACGCAAGAGGAGCTCGAGTCGTTCTTCAAGAACGACAAGGGACGCGTCGGCCTCGTCACGGCGAAGGAGCTCGGCGCCTACTACGCGCGTCGTCATCCTTCGAAAGACGGCGTGCTCAGTCAGGACGAGCTCAAGGGACACTTCGGCGGCTACCGCAACGGTCAAGGCGACGGTCCGCGCGGCACGCCCGTGATCGATGGAGACCGCGTCTACACCGAAGGCGGCTTCGGCGACGTCACCTGCTTCGACGTCAAGACGGGCAAGACGCTCTGGCACAGAAGTCTCACCGATGATTTCGGCGGCCGCCGACCCGGTTGGGGTTACAGCGAGTCGCCGCTCGTCGTCGACGACTTCGTCATCGTGACTCCCGGCGGTTCACGCGGAACGGTCGTCGCGCTCGACAAAGTGAGCGGCGAGTCGCGCTGGAGCAGCTCCGAGACGACGCAGTCCGCGCACTACTCCTCTCCGATCATTGCCGAGCTCGCCGGTGTGCGGCAGGTCGTTCAGTTCTCGCGCGAGAGCTGCTTCGGCGTCGACCTCGAAAAGGGCAACGTCCTTTGGCAGTACAAGAACGCCAACAACGGCACGGCGAACTGCACGACGCCCATCGTACTCGGCGACCACGTCTTCGCCGCGAGCGCCTACGGAACGGGTGGCGGGCTCGCGAAGATCAGCAAGTCGGGAGACGATCCCCGGGCCGTCGAGCTTCGGGCCGACGAGGTCTACTTCGAGAAGAGGATGGCGAATCACCACGGTGGCATCGTCGGCGTCGGCGATCACATGTACGGCTTCGGCAACGGCGGCCTGATCTGCATGGACATCCTCACGGGCAAGGTCGCCTGGACCGACCGTAGCGTCCGAAAGGGCTCGCTCGTCTACGCGGACGGCATGCTCTACTGCCTCGGCGAACGCCACGAGATGGCGCTCGTCGAAGCGACACCCGAGGAGTATCGCGAACGCGGACGGTTCAAGGTCGAGAACCGCGGCCGGCCGAGCTGGGCTCACCCCGTCGTCGCCGGTGGGCGGCTCTACCTCCGCCACCAGGGCCCCCTGACGGCCTACAAGGTTCGATAACCGCGCACCTGCTGCCCGCGAGGCCTCGACTCGAGACCGCACGATCGTTAACATGTCCGATCGCTCGCGGCGATCTGGCGTGAGCGATCCCGTCATCCCAATCGAGACTCCACCGCATGTCGGACAACGAAAAGCCTTCCTCGTCCGTCGATCTGAATGATCCGCGGGTCACCGCGGCGATCGATCGCTACTGGAAGAAGAACGTCAAAATCATGGTCGTGCTCCTGGCGATCTGGGCTTTCGCCGGCCTCGGCTGCGGTGTGCTTTTCGCCGACGTGCTCAACGAGTACTCGCTCGGCGGCTTTCCGCTCGGCTTCTGGTTCGCGCAGCAGGGAAGCATCGCGACCTTCGTCGTGCTGATCCTCGTCTACGCGATCCTGCTCAACCGGCTCGATCGTGAGCATCACCGCGAGCTCGAGAAGATTCGCTCCGGCAGTTCGGAAGGAGCGAGCGACTGATGACAGAGACGCAATGGACCTATCTCTTCGTCGGTCTGACGTTCACGCTCTACCTCGTCATCGCGTGGCTCAGCCGAGTTCGTGACACCAAGGGCTTCTACGTCGCTGGTCGCGGCGTCCCCGCGGCGGCCAACGGAATGGCGACAGCCGCTGACTGGATGAGCGCGGCGTCGTTCCTCTCGATGGCCGGCCTCGTAGCGACGATGGGATACGCCGGCGGCGTCTACCTGATGGGCTGGACGGGCGGATACGTCCTCCTCGCCCTTCTCCTCGCGCCGTATCTGCGCAAATTCGGACACTTCACCGTTCCGGACTTCGTCGGTGACCGCTACCAATCCGACACGGCCCGCCTCGTCGCCGTCTTCTGCGCGATCTTCGTGAGCTTCACGTACGTCGCGGGACAGATGCGCGGCGTCGGTATCGTCTTCTCGAAGTTCCTCGAGGTCGGCGTGACCGAGGGCGTCATCGTCGGCATGGTCATCGTCTGCATCTACGCGACGCTCGGAGGCATGAAGGGCATCACGTGGACGCAGGTGACGCAATACTGGGTTCTGATCACGGCGTTCCTGATTCCCGCGATCGCCATCAGCATCAAGCTCACGGGCAACGCGATTCCGCAGATCGGCATGGGCAGCGAGCTCGTCGGTGACAGCGTGCCACTCGGTGATCGAGGAGTGTCCCTCCTCGTCAAGCTCAACGAGATTCACGACGAGCTCGGGTTCTCCAGCTACACGGACACGTTCACGGGCGCCTGGAACAAGGTCAACGTCTTCTGCACGGCGCTCGCGCTGATGGCCGGAACGGCAGGCTTGCCGCACGTCATCGTACGCTTCTACACGGTAAAGAACGTCAAAGCGGCGCGCTGGAGCGCGTTCTGGGCACTGCTTTTCATCGCGATGCTCTACCTGACGGCTCCGGCGACCGCGGCTTTCTCGCGCTACTACATGATCCGCAGCCTCCACGACAAGACCGAGGCCCAGCTGCCGGACTGGTTCAAGAAGTGGGAAGAGACGAAGCTCGTCGTCTGGCTCGACGATGGCGATGGTCGTGTGCAGTACTTCGGCGGTGTCGACAAAGAGAAGGCCGCGCGGAACGAGATTTTCCACATCGGAAAGACCGACGCCGAGACCTTCGGCAAGATTCGCGAAGACCACGCGCTGTGGCTCAAGAGCGGAAAGACCGAAGGCGCGGACGGTCGTGTCGTACTCCGCTCACCAGAGATCGCCGGCTCGAACCCGAACAAGCTGTCCGGCCCCGACCGCGACATGATTCTGCTGGCGTCACCGCAGATGGCCGGCCTGGCTAACTGGATCATCGCTCTGGTTGCCGCGGGTGGACTCGCGGCGGCGCTCTCGACAGCGAGCGGCCTCTTGCTCGTCATATCGTCGAGCGTCGCCCACGACCTCTACTTCCGCCTCGTCAATCCACAAGCCACCGAGAAACAGAGGCTACTCGTCGGAAGGGTCGTCATCGCGCTAGCGGTCGTCGTCGCGGGCCTCTTCGGCATCTTCCCGCCGGGCTTCGTCGGCCAGGTCGTCGCGTTCGCGTTCGGCCTGGCGGCGTCGAGCGTGCTCGGCATCTTCTCGAAGCGTGTCGGGACGGTGCCCGCGGTGACGGGAATGATCGTCGGCGTCGTGTTCACGGCGAGCTACATCATCGGCAACGTCTACCTCGGCATGTCGAAGTGGTGCTTCGGCATCGGGCCGCAGGGAATCGGCACGGTTGGCATGCTGCTCAACTTCGTCGTGACGATCGCGATGACGAAGTTCTGCGCGCCACCGTCCGCCGAGGTCCAGCTGATGATATCGAGTATTCGCGAACCCGAAGGAGCCGACGAGTAGTCGCTCGGGAGGAGGAGACCGCGTCGTGCTCGGACTGAAGTTCGAAACACCCGACGACTGGGCGTCGAAGGCCCTCGAGGACCCCGGCGCCCTCCTCCTCGACCATCTCTTCTGCGAGCGCAAGGCGGCGGCGATGGCCGTGTCGATCTTGCGCACGCACGCGGACGCATACCCGAGGCTCGAGCAGCTGATGCGCGAGCTCGCCGACGAGGAGATCGACCACGCGCAACAGGTAGAGCGCCTCCTCGAGGACTACCCGAACGCTCATCAAGGCAAGGGCGGCAACGAGTACGCCAAAGCGCTGCGCAAGCACATCCACGACGACGGTCACGCGAGCTTCCTCGACATGCTCCTCGTTTGCAGCCTCATCGAGGCGCGCAGCGCCGAGCGATTCCAGCTCCTCGCGAAGGAGACGCGCGGCTCGACGATGGGGAACTTCTACGAGGACCTCTACGCGAGCGAGGTCAACCACTACCTTCTCTTCGTCAAGATCGGTGTCGACACCTTCGGCGAGTCGAAGACGCTCGAGCGACTCGAGACGCTGCGAACCTTCGAGTCCGATCTCATCCGGTCGCTCCCGGGCGGCTCGCGCATCCACTCTGGCCCGCAGACGCCGGAATCGCGCACGGAGGGCGGAATCGTCCTGCCGACTTGATCCTCGTCCCGGGCACTTTTCGGGCGGGCTGTTAGAATAGACTCACGGCGAAGAGAAACCGCGAACCGCGAGGCCCGTACATTGCCAGACGCTTTCGAAGTCCGACTCGATCCGAACGCCGACCGGCGCGTCCTCGAAGAGCAGATCCATGCGGCGCTCGAGCACATGGTGGCGACCTACGCGAGCGGACGTTACCCGCGACTCGTCATCGAGCGATCGTGGTCGAGGCACAACCCGACGATCTGGGGAGAGTTTGCCCGGCCGTCGGCCTATCGCTGGTACCTCTCGCGCGAGCTCCGTCGATTGATTCAAAAGGACGCGACGATCCGTATCGAGTCGGAGCGCGAAGTGACGACGCTCGACGACGCGTCACTCCTCGAGCGCATCGACGAGAACGAGTGGAATCTCAATCAGAAGAAGCTCTTCCTCTTCGCCCCCGAACGCGTCGAGCTTTCGATCGAGCGACTCGAGCACTACACGGGCTCCGACGCGGCGCTCTTCCAACGCTACGTGCTCTTGACGAACTATCAGATGCACATGAAGGTGTTCGAGGAGGAGTTCCCCGACTGCCACCGTCCCGCGGGCGACGTCCAGATGCCCGCGTACCACTACGTGCTCGACGACAACCTCGGCGTCAGCATCGTCAATATCGGCGTCGGTCCGTCGAACGCGAAAAACTTCACCGACCATCTCGCCGTGCTGCGCCCGGATGCGATGGTCATGGTCGGACACTGCGGCGGCATCCGCAATCACCAGCGCGTCGGTGACTACGTTCTCGCGTCGGGCTACATGCGCGCCGATCGCGTCCTCGACGACCTCTTGCCGCTCGGCGTGCCGCTCGCTCCGAGCTTCCTCCTCAACGTTTATCTCTCGAAGGCGCTCGAGGAAGAAAATCTCTCTTACCGGCTCGGGACCGTCTACACGACCGCGGATCGCAATTGGGAGCTCGCCCTCGGCAAGACGCGTCAGGACCTGAGCCTCAGTCGCAGCCTCGCGATCGACATGGAGTCGGCCACCGTCGCCGCGAACGGATTCCGCTACCGCATCCCCCACGCGACGCTACTCTGCGTCTCGGACAAACCGCTCCACGGCAGCCCGAAGCTGAGCGCGAAAGCCGCGGAGTTTTACCAAGAGACGAGACGCAAACACCTCTCGGTCGCGATTCGTGCGCTGAGCAACGCGAAGGCCGATTGGCCCGACGGACTACCGAACTCGAGCATTCGCGCGCTCGACGAGCCGCTGATGGGCGGCGTCGATTGATCAGGTTGACTCCACTCCGACGTCGCGGCGCAGCTTCTGAATGTCCGTCACGTGAGACTCGGGAACGCCGAGCTCGCGATATCGGTCCCAGTGGCAGGTCACGAGGATGATCTGCAGCTGACGTGACGCGCGCCAGAGGACGTTGAAGAAACGTTCGAGGCGCTCGCCGTCCGTCCAAGCGAGGAAGTCGAGCTTCGTCTTCGCGGCGCGCTCCGGGTCGATGAGGTTCTCCGCGACTCCCTCGTCGTAACCGGCGAAATCGACGACACCTCCGTGCGCGACACCGACACGAATCGCGTCCTCGGCGAGATCGCACCCGAGCTCCGGAGTCCAGCGATCGGTCGGATCACCGACGACGTGACGCTGGAGAAGCGGCGCCGCCAGCAGAACCACTCGCCCGTCGAGAATCACTCGCGGCTCGTAGCTGTCGAGAAGCTCGATCGACGTCTCGCGACGCCCTTCGAAGGCTGGTTGACGGTAGACCGATCCCGCGCCGAAGGCGGCGTCGTGATTTCCCGGCAAGACGTACACGGGAATGCCGATCTCCCCGAAGCGCGAACAGGCTTGGTGCACGGTTCGCGGATCGACGCGGTGATCGTCGAAAAGATCTCCCGCGACGACGACAAACTCGCACTCCTCATCGCGCGCGACACGACCGATGCGCTCGATCACCTCGAGACGGATCTCGCGCAACTTGGCGCCGCGATCACCCGGAATCTCGCGGAACGCCATGCCGAGCTGCAAATCTGCCGTGTGGAGGAATCGAACCATGGCAGGAACTCTAGCCCGCGCGATCTTCGCCGTCAAGCGGGGCTGCGCGTCAAGCGAGGCTACGCCACGCCGCGACGTCGTGTTATGATCTGCGCAAATTTCCCGAGCAGCAGAGCACAACATGTCCATCCTCGGCCTCGACATCGGAACGACGGGCTGCAAGGCCGTCGTCTTTCGCGAAGACGGCGAGTTCGTCACCGCGCCTTACCGCGAGTACGACCTCAAGAGCCCGCGTCCGGGCCATCTCGAGCTCGACCCACACGAAGTCTGGGCGGCGATTCAAGCGGTCCTGACAGAGGCCGGCGCCGCCACGAAGGACGATCCCGTCCGCTCGATCGCGACGAGCACGCTCGGCGAGGCCGCGGTGCCCGTCGACGAGAACAACCAGCCTGTCGGCAACGCGATCGTCGGCTTCGACGCGCGCGGCGAGAACGAGGCCGACGCGTTTCGCGAGTCGATGTCCGACGCCGAAGTCTGGGACATCGCCGGTCACGGAATCAACGGCTTCCACACGCTCTTCAAGATCGTCTGGTACCGCGAGCACGACCCCGAGGTCTTCGCTCGCACAAAGCGCTTCCTCTGCGTCGGCGACTTCGTCCAGGCCTGCCTCGGCGTCGATCCGCACATCGACTACTCGATCGCGTCGCGAACGCTCGCGTTCGATGTGCGCAATTTCGAGTGGTCGCCTCGTGTCCTCCGATCCGCCGGGCTCGACTCGAGCATCCTCCCGCCGATCGCCGCGCCCGGAACGAAGCTCGGCGAGCTCGGCAAAAACGACTTCGGCTTCCCCGAGGATTGCGTCATCGCGGCAGGCCTCCACGACCAGCCCGCGGGCATCCTCGGCGCCGGCATCCAGCCGGGACAGTCGATGCTCGCCACGGGAACCGTGATTTGCCTCGGCGTCCGGCTCGAAGGCCTGCCGACAGGCTCGGCGATGGTCGAGAACAACCTCTGCTACTACCCGACGGCAGGCGACCGGCAGTACATCTCGATCGCTTACAACTTCACGGGCGGCTCCCTGCTCAAGTGGTACCGAGACAACCTCGCGGGGCCGGAGCTCGCCGAGGCGGAAGCGAAGGGCGTCGATCCGTACGAGATCATCTGCGAAGGCCTTCCCGCCAATCCGACCGAGCTCCTCGTGCTACCGCACTTCGCGACGACAGGTACTCCGTGGCTCGACGCCAAGACGCTCGGCGCGATCTTCGGTCTTCGTCTGACGACTTCGCGCAAGGAGATCGTCAAGGGCATCCTCGAGGGCATCCTTCACGAGGTACGCCTCAACTCGGAGATCTATTCGCAGGCGGGCGTCAACATCGGCCTCTACAAGGCGATCGGTGGGGCTTCGCGTTCCGAGACGTGGATGCAGATCGCGGCGGATCTGCTCGATCGCCCCGTTGCGATCCTCTCCGTCAACGAGGTCGCCGGCCTCGGCGCGGCGGTCATGGGCGCACGCGCGGCCGGCATCCTCGCGGACGAGGGCGAAGCCGATGAGCTCATCGCGAAGTGCGCGAACATCGACAAGGTGCTCGAGCCGCAACCGGAGCACGCGGACAGATACACGGAGCGATTCGAGATCTATCGGGATCTCTACCCGAAGACGAAGGATCTCTCACACCGAATCTTTGCGCTCTCGGAGACGGCGGAGTAGGTGAGCGTCGGGGGCGACACGGGTTCGGGCGTCGAGGATGCGGGATTCGGGTGTCGAGGGTGCGGTGCGGGTCGCTCGTTGCCGGACTTCGAGATGACGCCACGTCGCGGCGACTCGCCGCGAGGCTCGAGGGACAAGGACGGCCGCAGAAGCGTCCGTCGTGATCCCTCGAGCTTGATCGGGGAGGGATGAGAAGACGGCGAGCGTGGGTGGCTCGACGCAAGCAGGGAACGCAACGCGCTTACTTCCCGAACGAGAAGTCCGCCTCGAACTGGATGCGGTGCCCTTCGCTGCTCGTCCGGGGCGACGAGAGCAGGAAGATCGAGTAGCCGCTGTCCGCGCGATACTCGCAGACCGTGTTGTCGCGGAGCATGTCCGACTCGCGCATCTCGACGCGGATGCCGTCGCCTTGCTTCCACGAGATCTCGAAGCTCGGTGCGTCACCTTCGCCCGAGTTCTTCCACGTGTGCGTCCAGCTTTCCACGATCGTCTCGGATGAGTTGAAGACGAGCTCCTCGTCTCCGTCGATCGTCTGATAGACGCGGACGTAGATATCCGGCGCGCCCGGCTCGAGCCGCGAGTGGAACTGACGCTTGTACGAATCGCGGTGGATCGCGAAACCGCGCAGGCGTACGCGGAAATCGCGTCGCTCGGTCGTCTGCTCGAGAGCCTCGCGCCAGTGGAGAGCCTTCTCCTGAAGGAGATCGTTGTCCGCCTCGGAGATGAACGAGTTGAGCGCCGAGACCGCACCGCCCGTGTCGAGCGGATGATCCTCGATCGTTCGTCGAATCTGACCGAGACGCATCGCCTCGTCCTCCACGAGCTTGTCCTCCGCGGGAGCCAGCGGCATGTCGGCGGCGGCGGCATCGATTGGAGTCGGCGCGTTCGAAGTATCGTTGAGGAAGACGACGAAGAAGACGGAGGCGACGACGAGGATCGGAATGAGCATCAAGACACGCTGCCAGAAAGCGCGTCCGGCCGAGTAGGTGGTTCGCTCGCGTCTCGACGAGACCTCGCGCTCGCTCGAAACGACGCTGGCCGAGATCGTCGACTCGTTTGCGCTCGCCGATCTCGCCTTCGAGGACGACTTTTGGCCCAGCGCCTCGACTTCTGCGAGAAGCTCGCGAGCGTCGGTGTAGCGCGACTCGAATCGCGTCCAGCAGCGCGAGAAAATCGCGTCGATCGACGACGAGACGTGCTCGAGGTCCTTCGATGAGCTCGTAGAGCATGATGCCGAGCGCCCAAATGTCGACGCGCGGATCCTCGGCACGCTCGGAGACGCGTCGAGATGCGCTCGCGCCCGGGGAGACCGTTCCGAGCGCGGCATCGCGCTGCTCGGGCGACATGTACTCCCACGCGCCACCTTTGAGACGGCGCTGGACGAATCCGTGGAGCGTCGCGATGCGTTTTCGCAGCGCAGCGATCGTCAAGACCGCGAGACCTCGACCGAGCCCGAAGTCCGCGACGCGGACACGGCCGTCGCTGTCGAGAAGGATGTTCCCGGGCTTGAGATCTCGGTGAACGACGCCATTCTCGTGAGCTGCCGCGACGACCGCGACGATCTCGCGGAAAATCGACACGGCGCGGTCGGGGCTCAAGCGCGATTGACGTGCGAGGTGCGAGGCGAGATCACCGCCTTCGGCGAAGTCCTGGACGATGTACGGAACGGGACCGTCGAGGTCCATCCCGAGCACCTGAAAGACGCCCGGATGATCGAGCCCGTGGCGAAGGATACTCTCACGACGCAGAAGGTCGACGATCTCGGGCTCGAGCGGCAGCTTGATCGCAGCGTGCTTGTCGGGCAGCGCGGCGTGTCGGGCACGCCAGACCGGGCCGAATCCACCGAGCCCGACCCGTGCCTCGAGCACGTATTCCCCGACGCGGTCGCCGACCTGGGCCTCCGCCCGAGGAGTCGACACCGGCTCGTACGCGAGTGCATCGCTCGCTCGATCATCCCATCTGTCGGTTCTGCCACCGTCCATAGCTCTGAGTATATTCGCTTCGAGTCCCATCGACACAGGTCGTCTTTTGCAGCCTCCGAAAGCATCCTAAGATGTTAATTTTTAGACATTTAAAACTCATCAAGGAGGGCGAATACCACCGATCTCCTCACTTTCATCGTCGGGAGCGACAGAAGACGGTTTCGAGAGATCCGTAAGACTTCTCGGCGAGCGGCGACCAGCCCCTCGTCCGTCCTGGATGAATTCCGGATTTCCCTATACGATAGTCACTTACGCGTTCGCCTGGGTATCACTCACCCACACGGCTCCGGCCTGCCTCCCGGCGGCCGCGATCCGTAGAGAAAAGCTGATTTCATCATGAGTTCTGACAACGCTACGAGTCCGAACGGCTCGGCTGTTTCCCAGGAAGACCTCCAGGATATCGAGGTCTACGAGACCGAGCTCAAGCGCTACCTCGACGGCCAGATGACCGAGAAGGTCTTCACCGAGTTCCGCCTGCGCCACGGCGTCTACGGCCAGCGCCAGGAAAATACCCAGATGCTCCGCATCAAGATCCCGCTCGGGCGGCTGACGGCGGCCCAGTGTGAGGAGCTTGCGAACCTCTCGGAGGAGAACGCCGACGGGATTTCCCACATCACGACGCGCCAGGACATCCAGTACCACTACGTCGACCTCCTCGACAGCCCGGCGCTCATGCGCCGCCTCGCCGCGGTCGGCATCACGACGAAGGAAGCCTGCGGCAACGTCGTTCGCAACGTCACCTGCTGCCCGACGGCCGGCGTCTGTGACGACGAGGCGTTCGACGTCACGCCGTACGCCCACGCGATGGCGTACTTCCTCCTGCGCCACACGGACGCGCAGAACTTCGGTCGCAAGTTCAAGATCGCCTACTCGGGCTGCGGGCAGCACCACTGCGGTCTCGCGCGAATGCACGACATCGGCGCCGTCGCGAAGATCAAGGAGATCGACGGCGAGCAGGTCAAAGGCTTCGAGGTCTGGATGGGCGGCGGACTCGGCGCCGTGCCCCACCAGGCGCAGCTCTACTCGGATTTCGTCCCGGCCGATGACCTTCTGCCGATCTCGCAAGCGGTATCGCGTGTCTTCGGTCGCCTCGGCGAGAAGAAGAATCGCGCCCGCGCGCGTATGAAGTTCCTCGTCTCGAACCTCGGCATCGAGAAGTTCCGCGAAGAGGTCGAGGTCGAGCTCGCGAAGCTGCCGCACGATCCACGTCGCGAAGAGCTCACCCAGCAGGCTCTCGCTCTCGAGGAAGTGCCGCTCAAGGGACCGTCGGAGCTCGATCTCTCGGCGCCAGACCTGAGCGAAGAGTTCAAGACCTGGCATCGCACGAATGTCAAGCCGCAGTCGCAGGCGGGCTACTCGATCGCGACGATATTCCTGCCGCTCGGCGATCTCACGGCCGATCAGCTGCGTGGCGTCGCGCAACTCTCGAAGAAGTACATCAAGGACTCGATCCGAACGACCGTGCCGCAGAACCTCATCCTGCGCTGGGTCAGCAACTCGGATCTGCCGGCGCTCCACGCCGATCTTCAGGCGCTCAAGCTCGCGATGCCTCTCGCGGACAGCGTCGCGGACATCACCGCGTGCCCCGGCACCGACTCGTGCAAGCTCGGCATCGCGTCCTCCCGCGGACTTGCGGGCGTCCTCCATCGTCAGTTCCTCGAGCAAGCGCAGACGGGCGAGGGGATGGGCGACGGCAAGGGCGGCCTGCGCGACGATCTCTCGATCAAGATCAGCGGCTGCTTCAACTCCTGCGGTCAACACCACGTCGCCAACATCGGCCTCTTCGGTACATCGAAGCGCAAGTCGGGTCGCGTCGCGCCACTCTTCCAGGTCATCCTCGGAGGCACGACGGACAACAACGCCGACTCGTACGGCCTCGCGGTCGGAAAGGTCGTCGCTCATCGCGCACCCGAGGTCGTCGCGAAGCTCACGGCGCTCTACGACTCCGAAAAGACCGAAGGCGAGAGCTTCCAGGGCTGCATGGATCGCCTCGGCAAGGCACGTCTTCGCGACGAGCTCGCCGGCTTCGACGACATCGGCGAGACCGAATCGGACTTCTACGACAACCGACAGCCGTGGCAGTACATCAAGGAAGTCGGCAAGGGCGAGTGTGCAGGCGAGATGGTCGACCAGGCCGAATTCATGCTCGACGACGCAGAGCGCCTCATCTTCGAAGCCTCGCTCCACCTCGAAGCGGGACGAACGCGGGAAGCCGCGACGACATCGTTCCAGGGCATGAAAGCCTCGGCGGACGCGCTCCTCTCTACGCACGGGCTACTGCTCTCCGACAAGTACGACACGGGCTCGGAGTTCCGCACGCGATTCCTCGATGCAGGGAACTTCATTCCCGGAGTCGGCGAGTACTACGGCAAGGCCGAAGCAGAGGGCGAATCGGAGGTCTCGGCCGACCGTGCGCGCCAGCGGCTCGAAGAAGCGAATCTATTTATCGAAGAAGCACACGTCGTCTACAGCCGAATGGCTGGGTCTCAAGTGAAGTAGCGAGACCGTAGAGCAACGAGACGAACACCGAGAGAAGACACAGGACACGCTACGAAGATGAGGGACGCGGCCGGCGGCATCGACCTCCAGAAGATCAACGTCAAGCTCGGTGAGGACGCACCAGGACTCGAATGGTACAAGCTCCTCGCGGTCTTCTCGCGTTGGCGCGAGGAAGAGGGTGAGGAGATGCTCGACCTCGCCGACTACGCACACGTGCCGGAAGGGCCGAGCGTCGTTCTCGTGAGCAAGCGCTGGCATTTCGGGATCGACTTTGCTCGCGGTAGCGGTGCGGGTCGAACGGGCGGCTGGGGAGGACTCTTTCTCTCGACGCGAAAGAACCTCGAAGGCGATCTCGAGGCGCGCGTACGCGCCGCGACAAAGCTGACGCTCGAGAAGATTCAGCGCCTCCTCGGGGAAGCCGAGTTCGCGGGAGACTCGACGTTTGCGGTCAAGCTCGGCGAACTCGACATCGTCTTCAATGACCGCGTTCAGCTCCCGAACACGGACGAGTCCGACACCCTCGCGCGACCCGCCGTCGATGCCCTCGCCAACGCCCTCTACGGCGACGGCCTCGCGAAGATCGAGAAGGACGAGGACGCCTCCAGACGCCTCGGTTACTCGCTCAGCGCAGACACGGACCTCGACCTCGCAGGAGCCCTCTCTCGGCTCGCGTAGGACTCCTTTCGACAAGCCCGATATTTTCTCGTCATGCCCTGTGGTCACCAGGGCCCTGTGGTAGCATAGGGGGGTTGAAACGAAACGAGGGTCTCGGCGATGTTCGGCAAATCGCTCAATAAGTCCGCGCTAACGTGCTGCCTGCTGCTCACGGTTTCGATCGCGTGCAGCCTGTCGACGGACCGAATCGGAGCCGAGGTCGTCCTCGAGGAACGCTTCGACAACGGCAGCGAGCTTCGCCTGCTTGGTTCCGCCAGCCTGATTGCCGGCGAAACATCACACATCGAGCTCACGGGCGGGACAGCGTCTTCCACCGGCGCCGTCTGGTTTCGGCCGATCATCACAGTCGATCGGACACGAACGGTGATCACCTGGGAGCACTCGATGCGCCTCGTCGATCCGAAGTCGACGAGCGCTGGAGGCATCCAGCTCGTCCTTCGATTCCGCGAGCAGGGTGATTTCGTCGATACGATCGAACTCGATGATGATTCCCCGAGTGAATCCCTCGGAAGTGCCTCCCTCGGTCGTCCCTTCATCGGAGTCGCGCTCGATCTCGCCCAGAGCGGGAAACACGACGCCGACGGAATCCACGTGGAGGTCAATGAGACGAGCGACCCGGCCCTCGCCGCATCGGTCGAGACGACGGACGTTGTACCGGACATCACCGCGACGATTGCCGCCGAAGATCGCACGCGCATCTCGGTCGTGCTCGAGGACCGCATCGACGCGAATTCCGGCGAGCGAACCGCTCACCTGGAAGTCTACCTGACCTCGGAGCACGACAACTTCGGCACCCGTCGCGTCATCGAGACTCAGCTCTCCGAGTACGCGAGCCGCTCCGCGCTGCTTGGGATCATCGCCACGAGCGGTGATGCTACCGTCGAGCATCG
>CAYZGY010000055.1:4169-18058 GCA_964478085.1 uncultured Planctomycetia bacterium | reverse complement strand
CTGACTCGCGGGTCGGCCTTCACCCGAACGAGCTGACGATAGCGGAGCTCTTCCGAGAGAATGGATACCGCACGGCGTGCATCGGCAAGTGGCACCTCGGAGCCGAGGAGCCCTTCCTGCCGCAGAGTCAGGGCTTCGACGAGTACTTCGGGCTCCTCCACAATCTCGACAAGGTCGAGACGGTCTACTTCGACAGGTCCGGCGGCGTGCCGCTCATGCGTGGCAAGAAGATCGTCAAGCGCCCGGCAGATCCGGCGGAGCTCACTCGTCTCTACACCGACGAGGCGATCGCGTTCGTCGAGCGAAACCGGGAGCGTCCGTTCTTCCTCTACTTACCACACACGATGCTGCACAACCCGCTCGGCGTCAGTCCGGAGTTTCGCGGGACCTCGAAGCTCGGCGAGTACGGCGATGCGATTCACGAGCTCGATCACAACGTCGGTCGGCTGACGAAGACTCTGGGCAAGCTCGGGATCGATCAGCGCACGATCGTGGTCTACGCTTCCGACAACGGCCGCGGTCCCGGACGCGACAAATCTCAGCCGCTGCGTGGTCGAAAGCTCTCGACGTTCGAGGCCGGCATCCGGGTTCCGTGTATCGCGTGGGGGCCCGGCGTCGGAGTTCGAAGCGGGCACGAATCTCACGCGATCACACGCGCGATGGACTGGTTCCCGACGCTCGCCTCGTTCGCGCGTATCCGCGTTCCGGCTGGTCGCGTCGTCGACGGCCGCGACATGAGCCCGCTTCTCGCGGGGAAGGTCGATCTCGTGCCGAGCCCGAGCGAGAAGCTCTCCCTCAACGCGGACGTGCCACTTCGGCGGGCTTGGGACCCTCCGCTCGAGTGGAGCACGCTCATCTCGCGAGACGACTACACGAACGCATTCTTCTATCACGGCAGCCAGGGCGCTCTGGCCGCGGTGCGTTTGGGGCGCTGGAAGCTCTACCTCAATCCGACGCTGCTACTCTACGACCTTGAAGCCGACCCGGGCGAATCGACGCCCGTCAGGAATCGCGCGATGCGCAAGTTGCGCGGCATGGCGATCCTCTTTCAGGAAGAGATGCGCGACAACGCCCGGCCAGTCGGCAGGGTCGACAAGTGATCGTCCGTTGAGCGAGCCGACTCACTTCTGCTTCGCCGCGAGATCGAGCTCCTGAATCCAGACGTTTCGAAAGCGCACGGGGTTGTTGTGGCCCTGGAGCTTGATCGGCCTAGGCGCCGGACCTTCTTTCTGGCCGGCACCGGTCTTGCGCGGAATCGAGAAGTCGTCGTGGACGAGTTGCCCGTTGTGGTAGACGGTGATGCGGGCATTCTCGGTCTTCTTCTTGCCGTTCCAGCGCGCCGCGCGAAAGACGATGTCGTAGGTCTGCCACTCCCCGGCCTTCTTGCACGCGATGCGATCGGGCTTCTTGAGGCGGTAGAGGCTCGCGCAGTAGCTGTGCTTGTAGTCTTTCTTCGCGATCCCCCAGGAGTTGAGGATTTGCACCTCGTAGCGCTGCTGGATGTAGACGCCCGAGTTGCCGTTCTTCTCGGCGTCGACGCCCTTGATCTCGTTGACGTTGAACTCGAGGTGCATGCGGAAATCGCGATAGGGCTTCCTCGTCACGAGACTGTCCCACGCTTTCGGTGCGTGGAGGACGCCTTCCTGGAAGACCCAGTTGGTCTTCTTTCCCTTCTCGGGGACGAGCTGATGGCTCTTCGGCCCGACGAGCTGGAGAGCGCCTTTCGGAAGCTTCTTCGACTTCAGGTCGATGACGCCTTTCGTCGTGCCTTCGGCGAAGGCCGCGGTGCGAGTGATCGTGACAGAGACGAAGAGAGTGAGGAGAAAGGAGACGCGCATGAGGAGCCGGCTCGGTGAGAGGGGTTGTTTCAGAAGCGTGAAACGAGGATTCTACACGCTTACGGTTCGTGACGGGACGATAGAAGCTCGATCAGGCCTCGATGGGCGGGGTCGGGAACGTGCTGCACGGGAAGGCGACCATGCTGGACGTAGATCTCGGCGTCGTCGCCCGTAATGACGAGCAGGGGGTCGTCGACGTTGTATCCTTCGGCGAGCGCGATGATTTCGCGGTCGATCGCGCGGAAGTAGTCGGCGGCTTCGTCGGGCAACGGGCTGCCAGGTTCGTGCTGTACATGCGGTCGTCGTCGTCGACAAGGGCGATCGTCACGTCGGAGCCGCAATCGATCACGCAGCACGCGTCTCCAAAACCGCGTTTCGCGCCGAAGAGTGAGACCCAGCGCCGAGATGAGAGTGGGGAATGATTTTGGGGAAGCTCGAGCGGGCAGGCGAGGTCACGACCTGCAAGGAGCAGCGATTTTTCGAGCCTGGCGCTGTGTGCATCGACCTCCTCGGCCGCCATTCGACTGACGCTCGCGGCCGCGATCTCCGCGGCGTCTGGAGACACTCGCGGGGTTCGCAGGACCGCGCACGAGTTTCGCCGGAGAACGGTCTCGGTGCGCCATTGACCGCAGTCGAGCGTCTGCAGGCTCTCCGGCGGCTTCGACCACGTCGCGACCCAGTCGCGATCGTCGACCGCGAAGAATATCACGTTGGGTCGATCCAGCGCGAGCGCTGGCTAGGTGAGCAGGAGAAGCGTGGTGACGAGGAGAGAAGGGCGTAGTCGATTCATCGAGAACCGTGGGTCGTCGTGGGGGAGGCTTCCAGCGTCGAGCTGAAGTCTACGCGCGATGGAGCTCGTCTCGAGTCAAAACGTCTCGTGTTCGTCGGGTGTGAGCGCCGGCGCACGTTGGTATCATGATTTGACTCGAACGAGTCCTTCGTTACCGGAGTTCACCATGTTGTTTTTTTCCTTCTCGAGTGATCGTTGGCGGACGTCCCTTCTGGGTGTCTCGCTCCTCCTGGCTCCTTGCGTCAGCGCTGTGGCGGCGACCTTGCGTGTACCGGAGGATCACGCGTCGATTCAGGCTGCGATCGACGCGGCCTCGTCGGGTGACACGGTGCTCGTCTCCGCGGGAACCTATCGCGAACGGGTGAAGCTTCGTCCCGGGGTGGTCTTGCGCAGTGCCGGGGGAGACGAGCGCGGGAAGCTCGGGCTCGCGCGTGCCGAGAGGACGATCATCGACGGGCGAGATCAGGAGCCAGGCGCTGACGGTTCCGTTCCCGGTGTCGAGATGGCCGAACGTGCCGTTCTCGACGGATTCACCATCACCGGTGTCGGGAAGTACGATGACAAGGAGTGGCAGCGCCACTTCGCGACTCGAGGGGAAGAGCAGTCGTACGAGATGATCGGTCGCATCCGTCAGCCGGGCATCCTCGTTCCCGGCGTCACATGCGTCGTCGAGAGCAACATCGTGCATCACGTCGGCGACAACGGTGTCGAGATTCGTGGTGAGCCCGGGAAACGCTGCGCTCCCCGCGTCGTTCGAAACGTCGCGTATCGAAACATGGGCGGTGGAATCGGCTCGACGGGAGGCTCGTCGGCGGTGATCGAGGAGAACACTTGCTTCGAGAACTTCTACGCCGGGATCGGTCAAGACGGCGCGAGCCCGATTCTGATCGCCAACGTTTGCTACGGAAACATTCGCGCTGGTATCGGCATCGGAGACGGTGCGCAGCCGATCGTCCGCGGGAACAAGTGCTACGGGAATCGCCGTGCAGGCATCGGAATTCGCAGCGGCCCGAAGCACCGGCCGATCGTCGAAGACAACGAGTGTCGTGAGAACGGTATGGCGGGAATCGGAGTGCGAAACGGCTCGCGGCCTCTTCTTGTCTCGAATCAGTGCATCAAGAACCGACTGGCCGGGATCGGTTCTCGTGAAGATTCTCGACCGGTCATCGTCTCAAACGAATGCGCTCAGAACGAGAAGGCCGGCATCGGCTTCGAGGCGTCCAAGACGGGCAGGGCGACCCTCGTAGAGAATCGTGTGATCGACAACGCGCTCGTCGCCGTCGGCGTTCAGCGTGGCTGGAACGTGCTGCTTTCGGACAACGAGCTGTCGCGGAAAGGCGGGATGCCGCCGATCATCATGGTCTTCGAGGGAGCGAAGGCGGATCTGCGCGGAAACGTGATTCGCGGCGGCGGCGTCGCCGGCGTACGTGCCGCTGGAGTCGTTCGAGCGATCGGCACGCGATTCGAAGGGACCCGCAAGGCCAAGGGGCGGGGCGGCCCGCCGAACTTCGCTGTTTGGGCGCTGGAAGGGGCCGATGTCGCGGTGCTCGGTTGCGTGTTTCAGGGGTGGCGTCAGGATATCTCGGCGCAGAAGGCCCGGGTGACGAAGCTCGACAACCAATTGCAACCGCCTGCGGCCCGTGGGATAAAATGACGGCTCTTCAGAATAAAAGTCCACGCTGGGAGGAATAAATGAGTCTGATTCGAAAAGCCATCGCGCTCGGAATGTTGATCGCCGTCGGGATTCCGACACTTGCCGCCGACCGCGTGGTCTACGAAGGGGACAGGGGCCCGGGCAAGGGCAAGCACATCGTGTTCATCGCATCGGACCACGAGTACCGAGGCGAAGAGACCTGTCCCGCGATCGCTCGCATCATGGCGAAGCGCTTCGGCTTCAAGTGCACGGTCCTCTTTGGCCAGACGAAGGATGGCGTGATCAAGCAGGGCTCATCGAACGTGCCCGGCATGGAGGTCATCGACGACGCCGACATGCTGTTTCTCTTCCTTCGCTTCCTCCATCCGGACGACAGCTCGATGGCGCACTTCGAGGCCTACCTCGACCGTGGTGGTCCGATCCTCGGGCTACGTACGACGACGCACGCGTTCAATGGCCTCAAGGGCAAGTACGCGAAGTACAACTTCAACAACAAGGATCCGAACTACGAGGGTGGCTTCGGTCGTCAGATTCTCGGCGAGACTTGGAACCCCCGAAAAGGCGCCGGTCACTACGGTCGCAACCACAAGTTCAGCACGCGCCTTCACACCGTTCCCGCGCAGGCGAAGCATCCGGTCATGAGCGGCGTGAAGGACATGCATACGATGGCGGGTGCCTACTCGGCCGTCCCGATGCCCGGTTCGTTGATCCTCGCGACCAACGAGGTTCTCCAGACGATGAAGCCCGACGCGGAGCCGGTTCCGAACAAGCCGCCACAGCCGGCCGTCTGGGTTCGCACGTACAAGTCGAAGTCCGGCAAGGAGGGGCGCGTGTTCTGTTCGACGCAGGGTGCCTCGGAAGACATCCTCAGCGAGGGCTACCGCCGCTGCATTATCAACGGAACGTTGTGGTGCCTCGGCATGGAGAAGGAGATCAAGCCCGACCTCGACGTCTCCTTCGTCGGTCCGTACAACCCTTCGACGTTCAGCTTCCGTCCGAGCGTTAAGGATGCGAAGCCGGGCGACATCGAAGGGTGGGACTCGCCGATCCTCAAGAGCAAGAAGAAGTAATCCTCGCCGGGCTGCCAGGCGGACCGTCAGGCCAGGACCCCGTCCAGAGCTTCCCCGTGAACGTTCGTCAGGCGGCGTTGGATGCCGTTGTGGTAGAACGTCAGGCGCTCGTGATCGAGCCCGAGAAGGTGGAGCACGGTCGCGTGGAAGTCGTGCCACGTGGCGGAGTCCTCGACGGCCTTCCATCCGATGTCGTCCGTGCGGCCGTAGGTGATTCCGGGTCGTAGCCCTGCACCGGCCATCCAGGCGGAGAAGCCGTAGCGGTTGTGATCTCGACCCGTTCCGACCTTGCCTTCGGCCTGGCTGAACGGAGTGCGGCCGAACTCCGTCGTGAAGAGGACGAGGGTGTCGTCGAGCATGCCGCGCTGCTCGAGGTCTCGCACGAGCGCCGCGACGGGCTTGTCGATCGCGCGAGCGTTGTTGCCGTGGTTTTGCGTCAGCTTGTCGTGCGCGTCCCAGTGGATGAGGCTGCCCGCGTAGATTTGTACGAAGCGGACGCCCTGCTCGAGGAGTCGTCGCCCGAGGATGCAGCGACGCGCGAATTCCGCCGTCGGCTTCTCGTGGAGCCCGTAGGTGTCCGTCACCGATTTCGGCTCACCGTCGAGCTTCGAGACATCGGGGACGGCGAGCTGCATACGCGCCGCCATCTCGTAGCTGCGCATGCGATCGGTGAGCAGGTTCTCGTCGCCGACGCGCTCGAGATGCTTCGTGTTGACCTCTCGGAGAAAGTCACGAACGCCGGCGTCCGCTTCCGCGGAGACGCCGTCGGGTCGCTGAAGATCACGTACGGGTTTGTCACCGTGGCGAAACTCGACGCCTTGGTGAACCGCCGGAAGAAAGGCGCTCGACCAATTGGCTGCGCCACCCGAAGGGCGTCCTGCTCTGTCGGGCAAGACGACGTAGGTCGGCAGGGAATCCGACTCGTTTCCGAGACCGTAGGAGACCCAAGAGCCGAGCGAGGGGTAGCCGTTGAACTCGAAGCCCGTATTGACGAAGAAGCACGCCGGCGTGTGATTGGCCGAATTCGTGCGGAGCGAACGAATCACCGTCAGCTTGTCGGCGATCGACGCGAGGTGCGGGAAGAGATCCGAAATCTCGAGACCGCTTTCGCCGCGCTTCTTGAACGCCCAGTCCGCACGGCGAATGAACCCGACCTTTCCGAAGAAGATGTCCGGCTGCTCCTTCGACTGGAACGGCTTCCCGTGCAGCTTGTCGAGCTCGGGCTTCGGGTCGAACGAGTCGAGGTGGCTCAGGCCACCGGTTAGAGTTTTCTGTTTGACGCGACGCGCAGGCGGGTTTAACTCCGGGAGCGTCTCCCCATGAAGAAGGCTCAACGCGGCCGTAGCTCCGACACCCTGGACACTCCAGTCGAGGAATCGGCGGCGATCGATCAGATTGGGGAGCTTACTCGACATAGACCCACTCGTTGCTGTTCCACAGAGCGCGACAGAGGGAAACCAATCCATGTGTGTCGACGAGCTTCCGAGCCGCGGCGATCTCGTCGGCATCCGGCTGACGGAAGAAGGAGAGCTCCCAAGCGCGACGAATCTGCGAGACAGGATCCGCGCTCGTCTCTCTCTCGAGACGTTTGGCGAAGTGACCGGCCATGCGGAGGACGAACGCGTTGTTCATCAAGCTCAGCGCAGCGAGAGGCGTCGTCGTCACGCTTCGCGCCGGCGTGGCCGCGGCCGGATCGGGGCAATCGAACGTGTCGAGAAGGGCGCTTCGTTCTCCACGCGGATTGAAACGGTAGATCGTGCGCCGGTTGAACGCGGCGTCTTCCTTGTCGATCGGGAAGTAGAACGCGGTTCCGGCCTCCTTGATCGTGAAGTCCCGGAAGCCGGGTCCCCCCGCGCGGCGATCGAGAACTCCTGCGACGCTGAGAATCGAGTCTCTCAAGACTTCTGCGTCGACACGTCGCGGGGCGTAGCGCCAGAGCCAGCGATTGTCCGCGTCCTTGGCGAACGCGTCCCTGCGCTTTCTCGAGGACTGGCGATACGTCGCCGAGAGCAAGATCTCGCGGTGAAGCGCCTTGAGCCGAAAACCGCTGTCGCGAAACCGAACCGAGAGCCATTCGAGCAGCTCCGGGTGGCTCGGTTGACCGCCATTCCAGCCGAGATCGCTCGGAGTCTTCACCAGCCCTCGGCCGAAGTGGTAGTGCCAGACGCGATTGACCATGACACGGGCGAGGAGCGGATTCTTCGCCGAGCTGATCCACTCGCCGAGACGAAGACGTCGTTCGCGGTCCGGTGCGTTCTTCTCGAGAGAGAACTCGGCGTCGACACCGGAAACGGACGCGATCGCGCCGGGCGCGACCTCCTCGCCGTAGTCCTTGACGCTTCCGCGAACGTGAACACGCATCACGCCGGGCGATCCCGGATCGACGGTGAACATCTTGATCTTGCGACCGCCGATGAGCTTCTTGCGACGATCGCGTTTGGACTCGATGTCACTCCTCGACGACTCGCGCTGCTTCCTGGCTTCGGGGTCGAGCGAGGCGACGATCGCTTCCTCCGAGACGAAGTCGCTTTGGACTCCCGCCAGCGCCGCGATCTCTTCGGGGCTGAGTGCGCGGTCGAAGAGTCGGGCGTCGAGCACTCGACCCGAAAGAAACTGGTTTCCTCCTGCAGGCTCGTGGCGTAGCCCGAAGAGTAGGTGCCCGTCACCGGCCTTGAAGACTTGGAGCGATTTCTTGTAAGGCTTGCCGTAGAGCTGTCCGTTGCGAAAACCCGTGATCGTGCCGTCCTTCGCGTACGTGATCGCGAACTGAACGGGCTCCTTGTGCGCTACGGTCTCTTCCGGACCACCGAACGACTCGGTTCGCCGAAAGCCGTTGCTGCCGGCCAGCCATTGCTTCGGGTCTTTCTCGCCGAAGACGATCGAATCGAAAGCGTCGCGCGACGCGATCGTGATCGCGCCACCGCCCCGTTGGTCGAGGTTCGAGAGGACGACCGTTGCGAATAGCGTCTTCTCGTGCACATCGCGATCGAGGGGGATCGACTTGACGAAGGACTTTCCATCAAATACGGCGGCGCCGTTCTCGAGTCGCGGGTTGCCCGAGGCTGATCCGCGGATCTTGCCGCTCTCGTCGTGAAAGCCGCGATCGAAAGTCCAGTGTGCGAGCGCCTCGGGCAGTTTCTGCGTTTCCTGGGGCGGCTCCTCTTTTCGTCGCTTGCGAACCGCCTCGACGGCGACACGATCCATCTCGGCGAGCGACATCTCGAGTGCCGCGATGTCCTTGTCGAGTACCGCGATCTCGTCCGCGTGATCCTCGACGGTCACGTCGCGATTCCCGTGACGTACACCGTCGATCGCGGAGATCATCCGGTAGTACTCCTTCGTCGGAATCGGATCGAACTTGTGGTCGTGGCAGCGTGCACAGTTGACCGATAGGCCGAGAAACGTCTGGCCGATCGCGCCGACGATCTCCTCGAGCTCGTCCTGACGCGCGAGCAGTCGCATTTCCTTGCTCGAGCCGACGACCGTGTTGTGTACGCCTGCGACGAGGAATCCGACGGCTGCCCTCCCCTCGGGGCCGGGATCCGTGATGTCTCCAGCGATCTGCTTGCGCACGAACTCGTCGTACGGCATGTCACGGTTGAACGCGCGGATGACCCAGTCTCGATAGTGCCAGGCGTGGTCGCGCGGCCGATTGCGCTCGAATCCGTCGCTTTCTCCGTAGCGTGCGACGTCGAGCCAGTGGCGTGCCCAGCGCTCTCCGTAGTGTTTCGACGCGAGCAGATCGTCGACGAGCTTCTCGTACGCTTCGTCGGATGGATCGGACTCGACGGCGCGGACGCGCTCGGGATCGGGTGGCAGCCCGAGGAGATCGACGTAGAGACGCCTGACGAGTGCGCGAGGCTCGGCCGGTGGGGATGGCTCGAGCTCGTTCTCGACGAGGCCGCGAACGACGAAGCGGTCGATCGAATTGCGTCCCCAATCACTCGAGGTCGACGCGATCTGCTTCGGGACGGAGATCGAGGCATCGAGTGGTTGAAGGGACCACCAGCTCGCGTCGGCTTTCTCCGCAGGATCCGCGCAGATCGGAGTGTCTGCCGATGAGGCGAGCACGACGAGCGCAGCGAGGACAGCGAATCTCCGCGCGGAAGTCGGTGGGTTCCATGACCGAGGGGCGGTCTGCATCGAATCGGCGTCCTGGTAGCTTCGGCGTAGAAAACGTCCTACTATTATTTCAACCTGCGGAACGGCGTAGCGTCAAGGCAAGGTGCAAGACGGTGAGGCGGCCATACGACGAAAAGCTCTCGGTGCTCTCGCTGATCGTGGTCGGCGTTCTCCCGCTCGTGATGCGCGGCGACGAACCCGAGACGCGTCGCGAGAAGCTGATGTCGTCGCTCGAGGCGCCGCCGACCTACGTGCGGAATGCCGGCGACGAGTCGAAGTGGCCTCGTCTGATTCGCCAGGGAGTCGACGCCGCGCGCAAGTACTTCGGGAATTACGGCCCCGTGTACATCTACATCCTCGGGCATGCGGACGACGCGCTCGACACCGACGAGTTTCTCGCAGATCTCGTCGATCAGTACTGCCGCAATCGTTCGGACGACGACGAGCGAGACGACGAGTCTTGTCGAAAGCGTTTCCTTACCGAGTTCGGCAAGAAGGTGCGACGCGACCGAGGTGACGCCTACCTCTCGTACGTCGACCGTACCGATCCACCCATCGCCGAGCTCGTGTTCATCAACCCTCACGAGTTTCGAGATCCCTACCTCTGTACCCGTGGAATTCACGAGTACACCCACGTCGTCCAGAGAGCGTTTCCGTCGACACCGACGTGGATGAAGGAAGGCGGCGCCGAGTTCTTCGCCGCGTATCTCGGGGAGAAGCACGGCTGGGAGAGATTTCAGCGCGCGATGACAGAGTTCATGAAGAACGTGCATCGCGTCGAGGACCCGTCGCTCGGCATCGCGGACATGGAAGACGTCGACAAGGTCTCGCCCGAGGTCAAGAAGTACTACCGTCACCTCGCCTACGACTCAGGAGCGTGGGCCTTCGCCTTCATGATCTACAAGTCCGACGGTCGGAGCATCGCGGGCACGAAGAAGGTCTTCTATCCGCTTGTGGCGAAGCACGGGTGGGAACGTGCGCTCGCGATCTTTGCGAGGGTGAAGGACAAGGCGGCGTTCTATCGCGAATTCGCTGCGTTTTTGAAGAAGCCGCTGGAGGCGCAACGGAAGATGCTCGAAGAGCTCGAAGATTGACCACCTCGCGAGCTCCCGATGGTGGCATCGGTTCGGTGCGTTCGTGACAATGGGAGCGCGCTCGTTTTCTGAGATTCGGTTCCATTCATGACACGCACTTTTCGGTTCGCGACTCTTCTCTTTCTGTTCGTGGCGGGGGCTCGTCCGAGTCTTGTCGCCGATGACGCTATCGTCGGGCTCCAGGGCGAACTGCGCGAAACCGTCCAGTCGCTTCTGAAGCGCTACTGCTACAGCTGCCACGGCGAGAAACGACAGAAGTCGGGCGTGCGAGTCGACGAGATCGAGGTCTCGCTCGAGGACGACGAGCTCTTTCTTCTGGAGCACGTCCGCAAGCAGCTGATGACTGGTGCGATGCCGCCGAAGAAGGCGCGGCAGCCGAGCGCTGAGGATCGCGCCGCACTTCTGGACTGGGTCAGCCGCACGCTGCGGGAAGGCGAACGGAAGGTCCAACCACGCAACGGGTCCGTTCGTCGGCTCACGGTCGAGCAGTACCAAAACACCCTGAGTGATCTCCTTGGCGTCGAGGATCGATTGGCGGACGTCCTCCCCGCCGACGGCGTGTCGAAGGAGGGCTTCCGCAACAACGCCGAGACACTCCTTCTGACGCCGCAGATGATGGAGACCTACTTCGAGATCGCCGAAAAGGCGCTCGAGATCTGTATCGTCGACGACACGCAGAAGCCGAGGATCCAGTGCTTCCGCGTCGAGTACGGCAAGGGCATCAACGAGTCTCCTCGTCCCGAGAAGATCGAGCTCGAGGGCCCGAGGCTTCTCGACAAGAAGAACTTCGTCGTACGGGAGGTCGTGCCCGAAAAGCCGTTTCCGTTCGAGCCGCTTCCGATGCAGAAGAAGTTCCGCTTCGTCGAGGGTTACCGTGGAAATGCGACGGTGCGCGGGTGGAAGAATTTCGAGAGCCTCTACCACTCCGTCTTCGCCGCGATCATCGGTCAGTACACGAAGGGAGGAATCAATTACGGTCGCTCGACCGTCTTCGTCCCGGAAGGGCTGTTGATGCGCCCGCGGTCTCCCGAGACCGAGAATGGCAATGTCCCGGTTCGTGGCCCTGCACCGACTTTGTCGATGCCGATGCGCGAGCTGCCGACTTCGGGCGTCCTTCAGGTGACGGTGGAGGCGGCTCGCTACGACGACGGCTACCAGCCGAGTGTTCTCTCTCCGGGCTCGGAGGGGCGCATCTTGATCGACGTACCCGCGGGGAAGGAGACGGTTCTCGAGGTTCCGAAAGCAGGCGTCTATCAAGTCGACGTCGTGCTCGAGGGGCGACCACGGGACGATGTGATGACGGGAGACTTCAACGAGCGAACGTTCTCGAAACGACTGCGCGGGAAGTTCGAGCCGAACGCCGACGGTAAAGTCATCATTCCGTTCCTCGTCGCTCGTTTCGTCGAGGGAGAGCACCGCACGAAGATCGGTTGTGGCGACGGGAAGAACCTGCTCGAGGCTTTCGTGACGCCTGTCGACGACGCGAGCGAGTCGGGACGACAGTTCGCGGCGTTCGAGAAGCGTTTTCCGCACGTCAGTGTCCACAAGGGACTCCGGACGGATGTCGGCACTCGTGTCTCGCGTTTCGACGTTCCCAAGGCCATCACGTCGGCGAAGGTCGAGCGGTACAGCTTTCGCGCTCCCGTCAGCTCCTTCGCGTCGCCGGACACTGAGAAGAACAACGAGAATTACCTCGCGGGGCTTCGCGAAATCGGAATCCGTAGCGAGCCGACCGACGACCGCCAGATTCCCCGAGTTCTCATCCACGCGGTCGAGTTCGAAGGACCGTTCTACGAGAGTTGGCCGCCGCGAGGACATCGCGAGATCTTCATCCCCTCGGAGAACAAGGACGATCCGCCGGCCTACGCCCGCGAGATTCTCGAGCGCTTCCAAGATCGCGCGTTTCGGAGGCCGCCTCGCGAACCTGAGCTGGCTTCGGCTCTCAAGGCCTGGCGGGCTCACTTCGAAGAGACCGAGGATTTTCGCGAGAGCATTCGCGCGGCGCTGCTCGTCGTCTTGACCTCCCCGCAGTTCCTGTTTCTCGTCGAGGAGAGCGCGGGGCCCGAATCCGAGCCTCTCACGTCGCACGAGCTCGCGGCGAAGCTCTCGTACTTTCTTTGGAACACGACGCCGGACGATGCACTCCTCGAGCTCGCCAGGAGTGAAAAGTTGCGTGCGGCCGTGCCTTCAGAGATCGACCGCTTGGTCGGCGACGAGCGATTCTTCCGGTTCGCCCGTGAGTTCGCGTCGCAGTGGTTGAGCCTCGACAAGTTCGATGTCGTCCGCATCGATCGAGGGCGCTATCCGAGCCTCAAGCGTGAAGTGCGAAGGGAGGTGCGCGAGGAGCCGATTCACTACTTTGCGCATCTCGTTCGCGAAAACCTCCCGCTGCGGAATCTCATCGACTCCGATTTCGTCGTCGTGAACGACGTCGTCGCGGGCTACTACGGGATCGGTCGGCTCGCCGAGAATGGCCACTCGTTTCGACCGGTTCGTCACGAACGAGAAGAGCTCGGTGGCGTGCTGACGCAGGCAGCGATTCTCGCCGGACTTTCGGATGGCCAAGAGTCGAACCCGGTCAAGCGGGGAGCCTGGTTGGCGCGAAAGATCATCTCGGAGCCGCCGGAGCCTCCGCCACCGAACGTTCCCGACTTGCCGAACGACAAGAAGGGAAAGACGCTGCGCGAGCGACTCGAGCTGCACCGTGACCAGGAAGGTTGTGCCGCGTGTCACCAGAAGATCGATCCGTGGGGACTTCCGTTCGAGGATTTCGACGCGGGCGGACTCCTCAAGAAGGACAAGGTCGACGCGAGCTCGACGCTTCCGGACGGAACGGAGATCTCAAGCGCACGAGCGCTCAAGATCTATCTCGCGAACGATCGCATCGATCAGGTCGCGTTCAGCTTCCTCTCGCACCTCGCGAGCTACGCGACCGGTCGCAGCTTGACCTTCAACGAGCGCGAATACTTGAGGCGCGAAGGGCGCGAAAAGCTCCGACCGAGCGGATATCGCGTGCGAGACTGCATTCGCTTCGTCGTCGAAAGCCCGATATTCCTCGAGAAATGAGCGAGGGAGCTCATCGACCAGAGCACCGGTTCTGATAGAATGAAAAGTACCATGAAGACGAACGGATTCGAACTCGACCGCAGGGCCGTGCTCAAGGGACTCGCAGGCGTCGTCCTTCCGTTGCCGATCCTCGAAGCGATGGCCAAGGGCTGCCCGGTCATTGCCAGCGATGCGACCAGCCACCCCGAGGTTGCTGGGACAGCCGCGTTGCTGGTTGATCCCGACGATCAGGCTGGCGCAGCCTTCCATATCCAC
>CAYZGY010000055.1:0-4159 GCA_964478085.1 uncultured Planctomycetia bacterium | reverse complement strand
GCACGCGTGGGGGAGAAGGTCGTCTCGGAGCGACCGCGCCGCTTCTGCGCGATCTACAGCGCGAACGGCATGGCTCTTCCCGAGAAGAAGCACGGGATCGACGAGTGGAGCTGGTTTCCGCGTGCGGAGAAGAACGGGCAGTTCGTCTTCGGCAAGTCGACCGAGCCGCTGAGCCCGCACCGCGAGAAGCTCAGCTTCATCAGCGGGCTCCAGCACGCGAACGGGCCGCGAAACGATCCACACGTCTGCTCGGACATGTGGCTCACCGGCGCCCCGCTGCACGATCCGGCTCCCGGAACGTACAACACCGTCGCGCTCGACCAGGTCGTCGCGCAGCACACGAAGCAGTACTGCCGACAGCCTTCGCTCGTGCTCTCGGTCGACCCTGGAACGGGTTACACGTCGCGAACGGCGACGATCTCGTACGACCGGCAAGGAAAGCCTATCCCGGCCGAGAACAATCCGCGTCGCGTCTTCGAGAGCCTTTTCAAGGGCAGCCGCGGGTCGCTCGACGCCCAGCGCGCGACGCTCCGTCGGCGTCGCAAGCTCGTCGATGCCGTCCTCGAGAACGCCAAGGCCCTCGACAAGCGACTCGGGCGCGCCGATCGCCGAAAGATGGAGGAGTACCTCACGTCTCTGAACGAGTTCGAGATGCGGCTCGACGCGGCCGAGAAGTGGATCGACATCCCGCTCAAGCC
The DNA here is from genome assembly GCA_964478085.1 of uncultured Planctomycetia bacterium. Classification (GTDB taxonomy): domain Bacteria; phylum Planctomycetota; class UBA8108; order UBA8108; family UBA8108; genus CAYMLL01. The sequence goes on along the minus strand of CAYZGY010000055.1, from coordinate 3,461 downwards.
GCAGGACCACTCGAAGCTCGAGCTCGACGTCTCGTCCGAGAACGACCCGGCCGGCTACTACCGCACGATGTTCGAGCTCATCGCGCTCGCCTTCGACGCGGACATCACTCGCAGCATCACGTTCATGATGAACCGCGAGGACGGCATGGGCATCAGCGACACCTTTCCTCTGCGGCTCGGCCTGCGCCACACGCACCACAACCTGTCTCACAAGAGCGACAAGGACGGACAGCTCGAGTGGGGCAAGTACGACCGATTCTTGAGCGAGCAGGTCGCCTGGTTCCTCGGCCGCATGGACCAGTTCCAAGATGCGGACAAGAAGGGCACTGTGCTCGACAACACGATCGTCCTCTTCGGTAGCGGCGCGAGCACGACGCACCGCAACGAGAATCTCCCGACGCTCGTCGCCGGCGGAGCCAACATGGGGCTCCGACACAATCAGTTCAAGCAGGGCGGCGGCCGCATGACGAACATGTACCTGAGCATCCTCCACACGCTCGGCATCGAGGCCGAGTCGTTCGGGGATAGCGGCGGGACGATGGGGAAAAGCGTTTTTCCTGCGTGATCAGCGTCGGCGGGAGACCACGCGGTTCATCCCGCGCCAGGTCTGCTAACCGGTCGAGCCCGATCGCGGAAAGGAGTCGCCCGTGTACTCGAAGATAATCGGGCGCTTCGGCCCCTTCCTCGACCAATCGTCCGGAAGGTCGATCGTGTGAAAGACCTTCGTCCCTCGATATTCGGGAGGCGTCACCGCGACGCGCTTGCCGGCTGCCGGCTGCCGGCTTACCCGGGGACAAGCTCGGCGTACGGAGGATTCTCGTCGAGTCGACGTCGAGCTTTACGCTCTCGAGACAGAAGCCGCTCGAGGTCGATCCGAGGACGACGGCGAACGCCCATGTGAGCGAGGCGGTCTTCATTTGCGCTTCGCGCTGGTCTTCTTCGCCTTCTTCGCCTTCTTGCGCTTCTTCCCGCGCTTCGCGCTGTCGAAGAAGTCGTAGACCTCGGCGATCATCTTCGCGTTGTTCGTGATCGTCCCGAAGTGGTTGCCGCCGGCGATCTCCTTGTAGACGTGATCGATCTCGAGCTCCTTCATCTTCTCGACCCAACGTCGGACGCCGCCGACCTTGACGAGCCGATCCTTGTCGCCGGTCACGACGATGATCGGAATGTGGCGGATCTTCTTCATCACCGATCGGCTGCCGACGAAGGCCGGCGCGAGCGGGGCGAGCCCCGCCCAGACCTTCGGGTAGGTGTGGCCGAGGTGCATCGTGCCGCCTCCGCCCATCGAGTGACCCATGAGGTAGATTCGGTCCTCGTCGATCGAGAGCAGCTTTTTCGTGATGTCGAGGACGTTCATGACATCCTTCTCACTGAGCTCGCCGAGGTTTTTCGGGTCGTCCTTCTTCCCTCCGTAGAAGACCTTGCCCTTGCCGTGGCTGCCGTACCAGCCGTGGTCGTTGTAGCCGTACGGTGCGACGACCACGTAGCCGCGCTTCTCAGCCTCGGACGTGATGCCACGATAGCGGATCACCTGGCTCGGGTTGCTGCGCAGGCCGTGAAGGAGAACGATGAGCGGGGCCTTCTTCTTCGAGTCGTAGCTCTTCGGGACGAAGAGGGAGTAGCTGATCTCCTTGCCCGCCTTCTGGAAGAAGTAGCTGCGCTTCTGGATCCTGCCCGGCGTCGTGGGCTTCGGTTCGGCAGCTTGCGAGAGCGCGGGAGCCGCGAGGACGACGAGCGCGAGCACGGAGAACAGACGGAGAGCCTGGATTTTCATGACGATTCCTATTCCGCCAGAATGGATCGAATCAGTAGTGTTTCGCCTTCGGGCCGCTCAGAGGAGAGTTACCGTAGCCGTAGTCCTTCGGCTTGTTCCCTAGCCTCCTGAAGTAGCCCTTCTGACGAATGAAGCCGTAGAAGCTCGGAGTGAACTTGTCGACCATCTCGACGTTCGCTTTTTTCGGCACCTCGAGCCCGGAGAGGTAAAACGTGGCGTTGATCATGAGGCGTCGCAGGTCTTCGCTGCGGAAGTCGCTCGAGGATCCCATCGTCGTGCAGAACGCGGTCCCTTCCTTCTTTCCCTCGGGCGTCTTGTAGGACTTGAGCCACGACGAAGGCTGAAGCTGCTTTCCGGGGACGGGCTTCGAATCAGGCTCGAGCGTCGCGGTCACCTGGCCGTTGATGAGAATCGGCGCGTTCTTGTCGGTGACACGGCGAACGCCGTAGACGTCCGAGTCGGCGAAAACGTCCTCCACACCGCGAAGGATCGGGTGGGCCTTGTGGGCCTTGTTGATGACGCCGCGAGCGCCTTCCCGTTTGTGCTTGCCGTAGTGACCGGCCCAGCCTTCACCGAGGATGTCCGGGCCGAACCCGTTCCAATTGATGCCGCCGGTCTTTTTCGGCGTTCGGAACGCGTGCGTCGCCGTGCGGAATCCGATGATCGGCTTGCCGGCATTGAGGTAGTCGGCGAGAGGCTGGATCTGCTCGTCGGGTAGGTTGCGGAAGCGAGTGCCGATGATGACGACATCGGCTGTCTTCACCGCGTCCATGCCGGGGATGTTGCCCTGCTGGTTCGGATCGATGAAGCCTTCCTTGGGGTCGACCGCAAAGAGCACGGTCGTCTTGAAGCCGTGATGCTTGTTGAGGATCTTCGCGAGCATCGGGCACGACTCTTCGGAGCGGTACTCCTCGTCGCCGGCGATGAGCACGATGTGCTTGTCCTTGCCGATTCCTTTGCCGGCCTCGAAGACGAGGCCTTGGGCGAATGTCGCCGTCGCGAAAGCGGAGACGAGGAGAGTCGCGAAAGCGGAGACGAGGAGAGCAGCTACCGGAGTAGAGATCGTTTTGCGCATCACGTGTTCTCGTTGATGGAGGGGTTCCGTCGTTTCGTGAACTCGGACGAGTGTCCAGTCCACGGCAGAGAATAAGGAGAACGCAAGGACGGGGGCCCGGTCCAGGAGAAAGCGCGAACCGGCCTGACAGAATCCCGACGTGACGGCGCTTGCGTTGACGGCAGTGTGACGTCGTCGACACCGAGCTTCGATCCCTGGACTCTGTCCGATGGGCAGGAGCTGCCCATCGCAGAGGGCCCGGATCCGAGGGGTGAAGTCGCCCGCGAAGAGCTGAATGCTTGTGATTCTTCCTGGAGGGATCGATTAGGATTCTCTCTATGAATCGACGATCCTTCCTCAAGACCGCCGCGGCCTTCGTCGCCCCGACCATCATTCCCGCCAGCGCACTCGGGAGGGGTGACAAGCCCGCCCCGAGCGAGCGAGTCACGATCGGCCTCATCGGCGCGGGCGGCAAAGGCCTCGACCTCATGGGCGACTTCTCCCACTGCAAGGAGGCCCAGTTCACGGCGATCTCCGACGTCGACCGAAGGCACCTTCAAAAAGGAAAGGCTCTCGCAGAAAAGCTCTACGGCGAGGGCTGCGCGACGCACCACGACTTCCGCGAGCTCTGCG
>CAYZGY010000054.1:0-18086 GCA_964478085.1 uncultured Planctomycetia bacterium | reverse complement strand
GAGTCGATGAGATCTCGAACGATGAGGATGTTCGCCTGGTGTGATCCCTTGTTCGCGAGCGGCTCGGGCTTGCCGACGCCCGCGCTCGAGACCGGAATCCACTTCGAGCTCGTTCGACCCGGCGACCAAGCGGGGTCGTCGAGGACGTGGGTCTCGGGAAGGTAGCCTGTCCGCATCTCGAGGGCGCCTTTCGATCCGAGGATCGTCAGGGCGAAGCGCGAGGGGTTTCCGGCGGCTCGCCGGCAGCTGGAGAACGAAGCGCTGATGCCGCTCGAAAACTCGTAGATGGCCTCGCCGTGATCGCCTGCGAGAGGGCCGATGCCTTCGTTGCCGGATCGAACGTCGGCCTCCGTGAGCGGTCGACCCTTCTGCGTTACACGAGCGAAGCAGGACGTCGCCTCACCGCCGAAGAGCAACATGAGATCGAAGATGTGCGTCCCGAGCACCCAGAGATCCTCACCGCCGCCGCGGTGATCTTCCTTTCCGCGACCGCGCATCTCGAGCAAGTTGCCGAGACGACCACTTTCCAGGATCTTGCGAATCACCGGAATCTTCGGGCTGTATCGCGTCTGGTGGGCGATCGCGAGCTTGATCTTTTTCTCTTCGCACGCGCGCACGAGCTCGTCGGCCTGGCGAAGATCCTGACAGAACGGTTTCTCGAGAAAGACGCTCGCGCCGACGTCGGCACACGCGAGGACCATCTCGTGGTGCTTGTCGATCCAGCGCTGCGCGACGCTGACGATCTGTGGGCGTTCCTTCTCGAGCATCTCGCGATAGTCGGCGTACGCCTTCTTCGCGCGCAGGCGCTTCGCGCAAGCTGCCCGACCCGCGTCATTGTCGTCTGCGACCGCGACGATCTCGACGTCGTCGACATCGAGCCAGACGCGATCGAGCCCGTGACCGTAGTTGCCGCGGCCGGTGCGACCGATGATCGCGATCCGGTGCTTCTTGTTCGTGGGATTCATGGGTTCCATTGTCCCCGAGAGGAGATCTCCAGCTCAAGTCGCGTTCGGCGCTTCCCTTCGTTGGTTCGGGCGCTTAGAAAGAAGCGTTCTTCCACGGTTTCAGACAGGTATTCGTGATGCGCTCGATTTCGTTCGTCCTCGCCTCCTGCTTGACTCTCGTTCTTCATTCGTCCTTGGCTGCTGCGGAGGAGCCCGAAGTCTACGAGATTCGTCCGCTCACAGCCGACCAGCGCGAGAAGTACAAGCTCCCGGACAGCTTCTTCAAGAAGGGGATTCTCGTCGAGGACATCCTCATCGCGACGTCGGATCGCGTCTCGGACTACGCGTGCCGTGAAGCCGCGTACCAGTTCGAGAAGATCATGAAGAGCATCCGTGAGGACATCGCCGCTCGGATCCGGCAGAAGGGTGTCCTCTGCATACTCGTCGGTCACGACGAGCTGACCTCCGAGATTCCCCAGTTCGCGACCGAGAAGACGGGCGATGAGCTCGATTTCTACAATTGGCGGCAGCGTGGCTTCCTCACCTGGAAGAGCGGCACTCCGACGGTTCTCTTCGCCGAGGAGGACGTGCTCGAGTACGAAGGCGGAATGCAGAAGGAGAGCATCCTCATTCACGAGTTCGGGCACGTCGTTCAGGGAGTCGGATTCGACAAGGAGCTTCAAGAGCGCGTCACGGCCGCGTTCAAGAACGCGAAAGCGGAGGGGCTTTGGAATGACGGTTGCGCCGCGCAGCGGTTCCGTCGCGTCAAGAGCGAGAAGCCGGTGTCGCTCGTCGATGCACTCGTGAAGGCGTTTCCGAAGCAGCCTCGCGAAGCCTTCGAGACGTTCATCGCGAAGGGCAGCATCCTCGTCAACGGTCGTCCGACGAATCCGACGGTCCAGGTGACGAAGGAAGATCGAGTCTTGATCGTCTTCGGGGGTGAGAAGGCTTGTTACGCGTCGAGGAATCGTGCCGAGTACTGGGCCGAGGGGTTCCAGTGCTGGTACGACACGAATCGCACCATGGATCACGACCACAACCACATTGAGACGCGTGAGCAGCTCGAAGCGTACGACGTCGAGCTCGCGAAGCTCTGTGCGGAGACGCTCGGCCGATCCGAGTGGCGATTCGTCTCTCCGCGCAAGCGAGCGGGAAAGGGACACCTCGCGGGTTACGATCCGTCGAAGGCGCCCGTCGTCGTCGACAAGCCCCACATCAAAAAGGCTGCGAACGACTACTACGACAAGTACTGGGTCGACTTTTGGCAGCGCCTCCACGACAAGCACGGAACGTCGCTCGCGCGCCGGGCGCAGCGCCAGACGAAGCCGTCGAGCGACGAGGATTTCGGGATCGTCGAGATCAAGGGCTGGTCCTTTCACATTCACGAGGAATATCTGAACGGCGATGCGGCACGTATCGATCGCGCTCTCGCCAACGCCGAGCGACAGCTCGAGCACGGCGAGGCGCTCGTGCCGAAGAAGGCCGACGAGAAGCTGCGCCAGATCCCCGTCTGGGTCAATCCGGGAAAGCGTACGGCCGAGTACCACTGGTCGCGCGAGTGGCTCAAGAACAACGGCCGCAACCCGGACATGGCGCGGGCGATCCAGATCTCGGACATCCGCGTGCTCTCCCGCACGAGTCCGACCGGCCCTTGGGTGATGCTTCACGAGCTGATGCACGGCTATCACGATCGCTTCGTCGACGCCGAGGGGAAGAAGCTCATCTCTGCGGCGTACAAGGCGGCGCTCGAGAAGGGGCTCTACCAGAAGGTTCTCCACACGAAGCGTGGCCGTGGAACCTACATCAAGGCGTACGGAGCCACGCGCATGGAGGAGTACTTCGCGGAGAACTGCGAGGCCTACTTCGGGCTCAACGACTTCTATCCCTTCGTGCGGGCGCAGCTCAAAGAGTACGACCGTGAGATTTTCGACGTCATCGAAAAGCTCTTCGAAATCAAGCCGTCGAAATAAGAGACCGAGGAAGGTGAGCGGTCAGTCGCCGAGCTTGTGGATCGTATTGTAGATCTCGTGACGGACAGGTTTCCCGTCGGCGGACCGCAAGTTCATTCCGATCTTCATCTGCATGCACGGCCGTAGATCGGGGATCTCGAGGAGGACCGTGCGTCGGTCTTTCGAGAGTCTCGCCCGATGGACCTTGACCGTGTCGTGTCCCTTGCGACCCTCTCCATGGATGACCGAGAACTCGGGAGATCCGTAAGCCTCGCGCCAGAGGTAGTTCCACATGCTGATCGAGAACCGCCCTGCGCGTTCGGCCGTGCGCGGATCGAGCTCGCACGTGAAGTCGATCTCGATGCGACCCTTCTTCGCACGTAGACCCGTCGGCATGCGGACGGGCTGTCCTGTGAAGCGAACGCGTTGGAAGCAGGTCGGACGCGCGGCTCGGGACTGCCATCCGCGAAGTCCGACGAGGTAGAGTTGGCCGTCGCCTTCGTTGAATCTACCGCGCATGACTCCGGAGGCGAAGTTCGTCGGGAAGCGCACGACGCCTCCCTGAACCTGGCCGTCGACCGTCTCTCGCAGAACGCGATACAGCTGAGTCTGGCCGTAGGAGAGATGGAGCAGCTCGCCTCGGTGCGGTCCCCAGCGATCGCTCGTCACCCAGACCTGGCCGCCGCTCGAATTGTCGATCGACTTCGGGAACCAGCAGAGCGGAAGGTTGAAGCTCTTCGGTTTCGGATCTTGATGGGAGAGATCGACGACACCTTCGAAGCTTCCGGGATGACACCAGGAGAGACGGCAACGCGGGACCCACGTCCCTTCGTTGTCACCCGTCGTGACTTGTCCGGACGGCCCGACGCCGATTCCGTTCGGCGCGCGAAGGCCTGTCGCGTAGACCTCGAGCTTCGAGCCATCGGGTGAGACGCGCATCACGCAGCCGTGGTGGGGGACGATCTTGTGGAAGCCATGCCCACCCGGTCGAACGGGACCACCCTTGGCGAAGTAGAAACGGCCTTCTCGATCGGTGTGGAGGTCGTACGCGAACTCGTGGAAGTTCTTCGTAATCGTGACGTCGTTGTTGAAGCACTCGTAGCGATCGGCCTCCCCGTCTCCGTTCAGATCATGGAGTCTCGTCAGTTGATCACGACCGTGAACGTAGACGACGTCGTCGACAATCTTGAGCCCGAGCGCGTCGAAGAGGCCAGTCGCGTAGCGTCGCCAGGTCACCTTCTCGAGATCGCGGTCGATACCGGAGACGATCCAGACATCGCCCTTCCACGTGCACACGGCTGCGCGCGTCGGATCGGAGAAAAAATCGAGCCCACCGAGTCTCGAGCTCGCGCCGTAGGGGTTCTTCTCCGGAATCGGGATCGTGTCGACGGTGTAGGCGTTCTTGTCGGCGCCGAGTGAACCCTGCAGCTCGACAGTCTTCGGCCAGAGCGCCGGTCCTCCGCGGAGCATGGTCTCGAGGTTCGCGGGGGCCGGCCACGGATCGAGCTCGGCGACGCTCAGCTTCTTCGTCTCGGTGAAGACGACTTGGACGTCGACGCTCTTCGAGCTCGGTGCGACCTCGAGCCGCAGGCGTCCGTCACGGGCGATGAGGCGGGCGGATTTCGAACCGCCCGCGATTCCGACCGACCAGTGTCGCTTCGGTTCGCGCAGTCTGGTGCGGGGCTCTCCGACCGCGTGAACGTCGATCTCGCTGATAAAAGTCCCGTAGTTCCCGCCCGAGCTCGGACACTCGAGCTGCCAGAGGAGACGTCGCACACGACCGAGCGAACCCTTGCGCGAGACGACGCTCGACGCTTGCGACCCACCGTTCCCGAATTGCGTGGTGTCGATCGACGCGAGCCGGGTCCAACCGGCATTCGCGAGGTCTTTCGCAGTGGCTGTCTCGCGATGCGCTCCGTCGTCGCGCATGTCGGCCCAGAGAGTAAAACGCTGCGGTGCGCGGACGTCTCGGTGCCATGAGAACGTGTCGACGCGTGCGACGTCGATCGTCTGGCCGAGGTCGACGAGGACGCGAGCGTGCGGACCGTCGAGCCAGGCACAACGCTCGGTATCATCGTGGTTCCGGGCCCGCATTCCATCGAGGAGGCGAGGCAGGTTCTCCCCGTCGGCGCCGGCTGACGCGTGTGGAGGCGCGAGACCTTTGACGAAGCGCGCGGATGCTCCGTTCGTGCGGGATCGGTCGGCCCAGTCCGACGATGACGGAGCTCCCATCACGATCCCCTTCCAGTCCGCGGGTGACCGATCCGTCACGACGTAGATGTCGCCTCGCGACTCTTGGCGCGGTGCGCGTCGTGCCGTGCGTCCTTGGTCGTCCACCTCAAAGATCGCGCTGTCCGAATCGGCGAGCACGCACTCGATCTTGCCGTCGTGCGGGGCGATGCGAAAGTGGCGTACGAGTGCGGCGGTGTCCGCGTGCGTCTCTCGCGTCGGCGATTCGAGGACACGAACGCCGCGGATTTCGTAGTCGAGAACCACACGACGACCGTGCCGGTAGAGGCCTCGATAGCGACCGTGCGTCCGTGGAATCGGGCCGTGAGGAATCTCGCGTGGATCGTCGAACGATCCTCCGTGTGACCAACCAGGACCGACGCGCGTGCCGAAGAGGAGCGGCGAGAGGAAGCGAGAGTGTCCGTCGTGTCCGCCGCCCCAGGCGGTGCTCGTCAGTCGCGGGTAACGGTCGAGCGCTCCTCCGCTCGCGCGCAGTAGCTCCGTGTCGAAGCAGAACATCCCCGCGGCGTCGCCAGGCTCTCCGAGGTCGATGATGATGCCCTTGAGCGTCAGGTTGTCCTTCGGTTCCGCGAGCTCGAGTGTCCCCGAGAGGAAAGGGCCGAGGTCGGTCTGTGCGAAGGCGGGAGAGGCCGCGAGAAGAAGGAGAGGGAGCGTCCAGATTCGAGGCACGTATCGGGTCTTCTGCTTTTTTCGATTTCTTCCGAAAGAACGACGCGATGGTTCGTTCAGTACTGTGAACACACATTGAATTGGATGAAAACGACCATGTCACGGCACACCCTTCACACTTTGCAGCATTTCAACGCTCCTGCTTCCACCGCGAATCCGAGCCACGCCTAAGTCATCGCTCGCCCTGCGGTCGTAGGCGGGCGGCTCGAAGATTTCTGCTTCGAAGCCTCGAGCGAGACTCGAACAACCAGACGAGTCCAACAGGACTCATCTCCCATCTCGAAGCGCGAACCCTCGAGAGCCCGATCTGGAGCCCTCGGAACATGTCGATCCGCACAAACCTCAAGACTCTTCTCCTCGCCTCGATCGTCCTTGTCAGCGCCCTGACGAGTCCCCGAGCGTCTCAGCGGATCGAGTCGCCGACCCGATCGGCGCCCTGAGCTTCCTCTTCGCCGGTGGAACCGGGCCTTCTCTGGGGCTCGACTGTCGAGAGTTTGCCGGCTGCGAGTCCGTCGAGACTTGCGCCGACTGATCAGAGCGGGGGCTTCGCGAGAGCGCGCATGATCTTGTCGTGCGCGCTCTTCGCTGCTTCTCGCAGGTGATCGACCGCGTCGTCCCTCGAGATCGAGCGAAGTGAATCGAGCGCGGGAGCTGCGAGCTTCCCCAATCGTCCGAGTGCGGTGATCGCGAGACCACGCAGATCGTCGTTCTTGTCCGCGAGGAGCGTGATCAATCGCTCGACGGTCGTATCCGAAGCACGTCCGACGCGACCGATCGCCTCGATCGACGCGCAGCGGACCGCATTCGAGGATGCCGCGAGACCGTCCGTCAGCGTTCTCGCGACGAGGGGGTCGGAGTAGCCGATCTCGCCGATGGATCGAAGCGCTCGCACACGGACACGCCAGGAGTCGTCGTCGGCCAACCCGCGAAGGCTCGCAAGCGCGGGTCTTCCGATGCGAACGAGCGTGCGCTCGGCCGCCCGAGCTACCTGACGGTTCGCAGACCGAAGATTCGGGGCGATCTCCGCGACGATTGGCGCAGCGTTCGGGCCGAGAGCCGAGAGGGCTCGTAGCGTCGCCGTCGTTGCGGCGGGGTCGGATCGAGCGTGTCGGAGGCGCGTTCGCAGAGGGGGAACCGCGGCAGATCCGACGCGGCCGAGATGGTTCACGGCGGCATCCGCGACCATCCAATCCTTCGCGTCGAGCAGCGTGATGAGCTCGTCGATGGCTTCGAGTCGACGAGCGATCGACCAGCGCCCGAACCACGCGTTCACGCGTACGAGCGCGTGGCGATCACGCGTGGCAGACTCGACGAGTGCCAGGGTCGCCGGGTTTTTCGGAAAGAGCGCTACGAGACCCGTGATCGACTCGGCTCGTACGTCCGGATCGGCATCCTTCGTGCCGCGGGCGAGGATCTGTTGCGTCGTATCGTCGTTCCGAGCGATGCGATTCGTCGCGACGATGGCCTGCCAGCGAACATTGTCGTCGACGTCGTCGAGGAGCTTCGCGAGGGCGGGCAGTGCCGCGCGTCCGATTCGTGCGAGCGCGGAGGCCGCGCGATTCATCTCGCGCTCATCGTACACGCGTGCGGCTCGGGTCAGACGGTCGACGGCCGCCGAGATTTCTGTCGCCGACGCCAGGAGCGGGGGGCTCAGAAGAACGAGACCGGTGAGTAAGAGACGAATCGACATCATGCGATGAGCTGCTCGACGACGTCACCACCCACGTTGGTCAGTCGGACATCGAGCCCGCCGAAGCGCTTCGAGAGGCGCTCGTGATCGAGGCCGAGAAGGTGGAGGAGCGTCGCGTGGAAGTCGTTCATGTGGACGGGATCCTCGGTCGGGTTCCAACCGAACTCGTCCGTCGCTCCGACGATCTGCCCCCCGCGCACGCCGCCGCCGGCGAGCCAGACGCTGAACGCGTTCGGGTGATGGTCCCGTCCATCGCTTCCTTGCGCGAGCGGTGTTCGACCGAACTCGCCCGCGAACACGACGAGGGTCGAGTCGAGCAGGCCGCGCTGCTCGAGGTCTCGCAGGAGCGCTGCGAGCGGCTGATCGGCCATACGCGCGTTGTAGGTGAGCTCCTCGTTGAGGGCGCCGTGCTGATCCCACGAGGCGTGCATCAACGTCACGAAACGAACGCCGCGCTCGACGAGTCTCCGGGCGAGCAGGCAGTTGCGCGAGAAGGCCTGGTAGACGCCCTTTCCGCCACCGTGCTTCGACCGGACGTCGGTCGGCTCGGGTCGTTCGACTCCGTAAGCATCGAGCGTCGCCTGGCTCTCTCCCGACAGGTCGAGCAGGTCGGGTGCTTCGCGTTGCATGCGAAAGGCGAGCTCGTACGACTCGATGCGGCTGCGGATCTCCTCGTCGCGAATGTGCGCGAAACGTCTCGCGTTGAGCCTCGTGATCGCTTCGAGATTCGCGCGCTGCAGCTCTCGATCGATTCCGGACGGCGTCGAGAGGTTGAGCACGGCCTCGCCGCGATTGCGAAAGACGACCCCTTGGTACGACGACGGAAGAAACCCGCTCGACCAATTCGACGTTCCGCCGCTCGAGCCGCGCCCTGCGCTCAAGACGACGTATCCGGGCAAGTTTCGCGACGCGGAGCCGAGTCCGTAGAGTACCCAGGACCCGATGCTTGGCCGACCGAATCGCGGCACGCCCGTGCTGAGCATCAGCTGTGCGGGGTGGTGATTGAACGCCTCGGTGTGCATCGATCGCACGACGGCGATCTTGTCGGCGCACGAGCCGAGGTGCGGGAGAAGGTCGGAGAGCTCCGTGCCGCACTCGCCGTAGCGCGTGAACTTGCGCGGGCTGCCGAGCAGTTTCGCGTCCTTCTTGATGAACGCGAAACGAACGCCCTTCGTGAAGGAGCCGGGCAGCTGCTGACCGTGCCTCTTGTTCAGAAGCGGTTTGGGGTCGAACAGGTCGATCTGGCTCGGGCCACCCGCCGCGTAGACGAAGATGCACGCTTTGGCCTTTGGCCTGAAGTGCGGTGACCGTGGCGTGAGCGACGATCCTTCCGCGAGCGCGGAGCTCTGGTCCGTCGCCAGCATCCCGAGGAGCGCGGCAGCGCCCAGTCCGCTCGCCGAAGAGGTGAGAAACTCCCGGCGAGAGTGCCGGAGTTGCGGAATCGAATGCTCGAAGGACTCTGCGTTTTTCACGGCTATTCTCGCGTGATGAACTCGTCGAGGTTGATCAAGGCACGCGTCACCGCGAGCCAAGCCGCGAGCTCGGTCTCGTCGACGCCGTCGGGGAGATTGATACCCGCGGCGGCGCCTCGTGCGAGACTCCGGCCGGCGTCGTCACGTGCGTAGATGGAGCGGCTGATCTCGTATAGCCGTTTCAGGTCTTCGAGCTCGCCGCTCTCGGGCTCGCGCGCGAGCGCCGTTCGAAACGCGAATCGCAAGCGAGACGTCGTGTCGTTCTTCTCGTCGACGAGGGTTCGTTTCGCGAAGGCCTGCGCGCATTCGACGAAGACAGAGTCGTTCCAGATCGTCAGCGACTGGAGCGGCGTGTTCGATCGTTCGCGCCGGACGCACGCGGTGTTCGAGTCGGGCGCGTCGAACATCGCGAGCTGCGGGTGCGGAGAGGTTCGCTGGTAGAACGTGTAGAGTCCGCGTCGGTAGCGATCTTCCCCTCGGCTGGCGCGCCACGGGCCGCGATTGATGACGTCGACGAAGGCGAGCTCGACGACGCCAGGAGGGAGCGGCGGGTAGACGCTCGGCCCCTTGACTTTTCGAACGAGCAGACCGCTGACCGAAAGCGCGAGATCTCGAACGATCTCCGCCTCGACGCGCAAGCGGTTCTGCGAAGCGAACCAGGTGTTTCGCGGATCGCGCTCGGCGAGGTCGTGCCGCGGCTTCGAGGACTGTCGGTACGTCGCGGAGCTCAGAATTCGTCGATGGAGCTTCTTGAGGCTCCAACCGTCGTCCGCGAATCGCGTCGCGAGCCAGTCGAGAAGATCCGGGTGCGTGGGCGGCGTTCCCTGCGTGCCGAAGTCGTCGCTCGACTCGACGAGGCCACGGCCGAAGTACTGTTGCCAGACGCGATTGACCGTGACGCGTCGGGTCAGCGTGTTCTCGGGCGAGACGATCCAGCGAGCGAGGTCGAGGCGATCGGGGTCGACGTCACGGATTTCGAGGGCGTGGAGGAACCCGGGAGTCGACTCGTGAACCTCGTCTCCCTTCTGCAGAAAGTCGCCCCGCAGATGAACGAAGGTCTTGCGCGGGTCCTTTCGTTCGACGAGGCCCATGCCCGTGCCGTGACTTTGCTTCGGCGGGTTCTTGCGGAGCTTCTCGAGATCTGCACGCAGCTTGCGGGAGGTCGCGTCCTTGCGCAGCGAGTAGTCGACCAGTGCGTCGATCTCTTCGACCTGACGCGACGCGGGCGACTTCGCGGCGATCTCGAGGGCACGGACGAGCGCGGCGTCGTTTCCGGCGAGTCGGGAGACCTCCTCGGTGTTGAGCGCACGCTCGTAGAGGCGCACCTCGTCGATCGATCCGGAGAAGAACGTCGTCGTGCGACGGCGACCGACACGCCAGGGCTGATCGACCCGAAAGGAGCCCTTCAAGGTGTCGTAGTGTACTTTGAGCTCCTGAGACTTCCCGTCGATGAAGACTCGAACGCCCGCGGCCTTCTTCGAGCCATCGTAGGTCAGGACGACGTGTTGCCAGTCATTCGCCCGCAGGCGAGTCTTCGCCGTGACCTTGATCGCGTCGGTCGGCCACTTGTGGACGAGGTGCACCTCGAGCTCCCCGCGATGACTCGTGAAGTCGATGCCGCGAAAGTCGCGTGGCTCGTCGATCTTCGTGACGATTCCTTCGCCACCGCCGCCGGGACGGATCCACGCGCTGATCGTGAACGGATCGTCGCTGTCGATCGCGGCGGGGTCGGCGAACTCGGCGTGAGATCCCTTGCCGTCGAGCTTCACGGCTCGTCCGACGCGGCCCTCGGTCGGCTCGACCTGCCCGTGGAAGTTAGCACCCTCGAGCTTCTCGAAGGGAAGATGAACGCGCAGCCCGTTCGTGGGCGGTGTCGCGATTCCGTCTGGGAACTCCGCGAGGAGCTTCGCGGTGAACTCTGGGAGCGCCCGTCGAGCATCGTCGCGTTTCGCGGTCAGCTCGCTCGTTTTCTGTGCGATCTCGGATTCGTGCTCGTGCACGGCTCGGCGGTAGGACGCGAGCTCCGTCTCGGTCGGCGCGAGCGGAAAGTCCTGCTCGTCGGCGTTGTTGAAGAACGCGTAGAGCTGGAAGTACTCGTCCTGCGTGATCGGGTCGTACTTGTGTGTGTGACACTGCGCGCAACGCACCGTCAGCCCGAGCCAAACGGTCGAGACCGTATTGACGCGATCGACGACCTGCTTGACGCGGTCTTCCTCGCGATCGATGCCGCCTTCGCGATTCGTCAGCGTGTTGCGATGAAATCCCGTCGCGAGACGCGTACTCTCCGTCGCTCCGGGGAGCAGGTCGCCCGCGATTTGCTGGACAGTGAACTGATCGAACGGCAAGTCTCGATGCAGCGCGTCGATGACCCAATCGCGCCAGTGATAGGCGTGGGGGCGTGGTTGGTCCTTCTCGTAACCGTCGGTGTCGGCAAATCGAGCTTGGTCGAGCCAATGCCGCCCCCAGCGTTCGGCGTAGTGCGGCGAAGCGAGGAGGGTGTCGAGGAGCTGCTCGTACCAGTCGTCCACCGTGTGCTCGTTCCAGCGACGGTACTCGTCGGGAGAAGGAGGGAGCCCGATGACGTCGAGGAAGACGCGTCGGATCAAGGTCGTGCGCGGCGCTTCGAGGGAGGGACGGACGCCTTCGCGTTCGAGGCGCGCGAGGATGAAGGCGTCGATCTCGTTGCGACCCCACGAGCTCTCTTCGACGCTCGGAGGTGTGGGGGAGCTGATCGGCTTCCAGGCCCAATGAGAGGCTCCCTCGTCCGCACCAAGAGAGGAGAACGACAGGAAGAGAATCGAGATGACGCCGTAACGGCAAGAGCTCGGAGAGATCACGTTTTTTTCTTCTTCTTCGCGGCGGTCTTCGCTTTCTTGGCAGCCTTCTTCTTCTTGGTCGGCTTCGGCTTCAGCGAGCTGACGTACTCGGCGCTCGTGGCGAAGTGCTTCGCGAGCTCGCGCGTCTTTCGGAGCAGTGCATCGTCGCTCCCTTGCGTTCGACGTCATCGCGGGTCGCGACGAGCTTCTCGTAGAGCTCGAGCCTGTCGGCGGGGACGGACGAAACGGATTTCGCCATGTGAACCTCCGTGAATCCTTCGGATGCTCCTAAGCTAACGAAATCATCGGGCGAGCGGGAGCGCATTTCTTCGCGCGTTTTCGTTCTTGTTCGGGTCAATCACGCGATTGGTACTGTTCGTCGGCCGATGGACTTGCTAACGTTCGACGGGAGAAGCAATCTGTCGAAAGAAGCGAGAACGATGCCGCTCTGTCTCCGCCCGATCCTGCGACGCCGATCTCTTGCGGCGCTCGTGTTCTTCGCGTGTCTCCCTGTTCCATTTCTCCCTGTGCCGTTTTTCACGGTGACGAGATTCTCGCACGCCGACGCTCCGGTCATTCCGGGTCTCGTTCGTGATGTGCTCGATGCGAAGACGCGCGGCGCCGTGTTGCTCGGCGAGCTCGGGTGCGTTTCCTGTCACGAGACTCGAGTCTCACCCGAACTCGTTCACCAAAAGACCGCCCCGGTGATCTCGAACGTCGGGGAGCGCGTCCAGCCTGCGTACCTGACTCGGTTTTTGGCCTATCCACACGAAGTGAAGCCTGGAACGACCATGCCGGACGTTTTCAGGGGGGCGGGGCTTGCCCGGGAGTCGGTAGCGGAAGCGCTGACTCATTTCCTCATCGCACAGAGTGAGGCGATCGTCGTGCCCGAAGCGATCGACCACGTCGCCGCGGAACGTGGGCGTGAGCTCTTCCACGACATCGGTTGTGTCGCATGTCACTCGCCGCGCGGCAAGGACGAAAAGGAGCTGCTGGCCGACTCGTCCGTTCCTCTCGTCGGCCTCGAGAAGAAGTACAACGTCTCGTCTCTCACCACGTT
Organism: uncultured Planctomycetia bacterium; assembly: GCA_964478085.1. Lineage (GTDB taxonomy): Bacteria > Planctomycetota > UBA8108 > UBA8108 > UBA8108 > CAYMLL01. Next base: position 5,236 of record CAYZGY010000054.1, on the reverse strand, counting down.
TCTCGAGGCACCGCACCTCGTGCGGCCGTCCGGTCGCATGCCGAGCCTTCACCTCTCGCCGGTCGAGTCGTATCAAGTCGCGAACTACCTCGTGCAGAAGACGCGCGTCTCGGCTGGGCTTCGTTACACGCTCTATCACGGGAGCATGGAAGAGGGGCCGGAGAAGCTCGCCGGTAAGGAGGTTCGCGGCGGAGTGACGGACACGTTCGATCTGGGCGCGTTTCCGCGCGAACGAGAGGACTTCGCCGTTCGTTTCGAGGGCTTTCTCGCGTCGGGGACGGCCGGGGAGCTCACGTTCGAGCTCGAGACGAGTCACACCGGCGTGTTGACGGTCGATGGCGAGACGGTGGTCGCGCTCGCGAAGGCCGGATCGCAGATCGCCACCGTGAAGCTCTCGAGACCTTTGTCGAAGATCGAGGTTCTCTTCCTTCACACGCGTGGGGCGCCGAAGCTCTCGCTGCGCATGGCGCGTGGCGGCGCGGACGAGGCGCGTCGGGAGATTCGGCGCGGCGAGCTGCGCGCCGAGCGTGTACCCGTGCCCCGTCTCCCGAAGTTCGAGGTGAATCCCGAGACGGCGAAGATCGGCGAGGGACTCTTTCAGAAGCTCGACTGCGGTGCGTGCCACCGGGTCGGAGATCTTGGCGCAGCCCGAGAGAAGATCGCGCTGCATGCTCTCGGTCGTGAGCGCGGTTGCGTCTCGGGCAAGGAAGGCGCCTGGCCGCAGTTCCGGTTGAGTGAGGCACAGCTGAGGGATCTCGAAGTCGCACTGACGACCGAGTCGTGGGCGCCGAAGACCGAGGAGAAGATTGCAACGCGTCTGACCGCGCTCAACTGCATCGCGTGTCATGAACGAGGAAAGCTCGGCGGAGTTCCACAGGACCGCAACGGCTACTACCGGAGCGTCGATGAGAATCTGGCGGAGCCCGGGCGTCTTCCGCCACCGCTCACGGGCGTCGGCGCCAAGCTCCAGGAAAGCTGGCTGCGGAAGACTTTGGCTCGAGGCCAGGAATTGCGACCGTACATGAACATGCGCATGCCGATCTTCGGCGAGGAGGCCGTCGAGGGGCTCGCCGACTGGTTCGTCGAGGTCGACAAGTTGCCCGTCGTGTCCTTCGGCGCCATTCCGAAGGAGAAAAAGGCTGAACGCGCATTCCGCGACGTCGGGCGCAAGCTCATCGGCGACCGAGGCATGAACTGCATCGCCTGTCACACGTTCCGCGGGGAAGGCTCGTCGACGATGGCCGCGATCGACATGATCGAGACGACGACGAAGCGCCTGCGCAAGGATTGGTTCTACCACTACATGCTCGAGCCGGCCCGGTTCCGCGCCAGCACGATCATGCCGCAGTTCTTCGCGGATGGAGAAACGGTGCTTCCCGAGATCGGAGACGGAACGGCTGAGGGGCAGCTCAACGCGATGTGGTACTACCTCTCGCAAGGGCGCAACACGGGGCGTCCGAGCGGACTTCGGCGTCCGCCGATGGAGATCGTCGTCGGCGACGAGGCGATCATGGTCCGTCGCAAGGCGCAGGGGAGCGGTAAGCGAGCGATCAGCATCGGATACCCGCGCAAGATCAGCGCGATCTTCGATGCCGAGAGCGTCAGCCTGCAGCAGATCTGGCGCGGCCAGTTCATCGATCCCGTCGGGATCTGGACGGGGCAAGGAAGCGGTGCGGTGCGTGTGATGTCGCGCGATCGCGCCACACTGACCCAGGGTGCGCCGTTCGCGATGCTCGAGAACGCCGAGGCTGCGTGGCCGACGAGGTCGAGTCGGGATCTCGGAATCCGCTTCAAAGGTTACGATCTCGATGAGCTGCGGCGACCGACCTTCGCCTACGTCGTCGGGGATATTCGAGTCAGCGACAAGCTCGAGGACGTCACCGGAGAGTCGGAAGCGGCTCCATTCTTCCGCCGGCGTCTCGTCTTCGAGTCCACGGACAGCTCGAAGCTGTACCTGCGCGGGGCGATGGGGGCCAAGCTCGTCGCGACGGAGGGCGGAGGAGTTCGTCTCGGTGAGACGGTGACGGTGTCTGCTCCGGAGGAGGCCGCTCAGAAGGGGCGCGGCTTCGTCATTCGGCCCTCGTCCAAGGACCTCGAGGCGATTCTCGAGATTCCGATCTCGAAAGGAACGACCGAGCTGGTGCTCGAGTATCGATTCTCGGAGAAGAAGCGATGAAGCATACGTTCGTTTGGATCGTCATTCTCTCGGCGCTCGTCCTTCCGGCGTCGACTCTCGAGGCCCAGCGTCTCGGTGCCGGCTGGGGGACGGCCGAGGCGGAGTCGGAGTACTACCGCATCGTCGATCTTCCGCTGCCGAAGGGCTCTGCGATCGAGGTCGGGAGTTTCGACCTGCTGCCCGATGGCCGCCTCGCGATCGGCACGCGACGCGGCGACATTTACCTCGTCGAGGGAGCGTTCGACAAGCGCCCCGAACCACGCTTCCGTCGCTTCGCGAGCGGGCTCGACGAGGTCTTCGGCCTGGGATATCGCGACGGGGCGTTCTACGTCACGCACCAGACCGAGGTGTCGAAGATCACCGATCGCGACGGCGACGGACGCGCCGATCGTTTCGAGACTCTCAGCGACGATTGGGGCTTCCTGAACTATCACGAGTTCGCTTGGGGATCTCGTCCCGATTCGAACGGTGACGTGTGGGTCGTTCTCGGACTCTCGAACTCGTACCACTACCGAGCCAAGTTTCGCGGTTGGGCCTTCAAGGTGAGTCCGAGCGGCGAGGCGACGCCCATCGCGAGTGGGATTCGCAGCGCAGGCGGCGTGGCGCCCAACGAGCACGGAGAGATGTTCTACGTCGAGAGCCAAGGACCTTGGAACGGCTCGTGCTCGCTCAAGCATCTCAAGCCCGGCGGCTTCATGGGGCATCCGATCTGCTTCGACGCCTACGAGTTCGCACCGAACATGGGCGGGCGCCCGAAGGAGCCCGAGAGTGGCTCACGCATCCACATCGAGAAGAAACGCGTCCCCCAGCTCGTTCCGTACGCGGTCGTCTTTCCGTACCGCAAGATGGGGCAGTCGATTTCGGGCTTCCGCGTCGATCGGAGCGGAGGGAAGTTCGGACCTTTCGAGAATCAGATCTTCGTCGCCGACTACAGCCTCAGTTGCGTCATGCGCGCGACGACGGAGAAGGTCAACGGAGTGTGGCAGGGGGCCTGCTATCCCTTCCTCGAGGGGCTCGGGACAGGAATTCTGGCGATTCAATTCTCTCCGAAGGGATACCTCGTGACGGGTGGAACCAATCGTGGCTGGCCGGTTCGCGGGAGCCGGCGCTACGCGCTCGAGCGTATCGAGTGGACGGGCAAAACGCCGTTCGAGATCGAGCGCATCACGATTCGCCCTGACGGCTTTCGCGTGCGGTTCACGAAGCCGGTCGACCGAACGATCGCCTCGTACCCGAAGGTCTACCGCATCGCGCACTTCACCCACATCTTCCACAAGTTCTACGGCAGCCCGGAAGTCGACCGTGGAGACTCGAACGTGCTCGGCGTGAAGATCTCGAGCGACGGCCGTGACGTCGACCTTCGGCTCGAGGCGCTCGTCGAAGGCCATGTGCACGAGTTCGATCTCGTGGACGTGCGATCGGCGGAAGGAAAGCCGCTCGTTCACCGAAACGCGTACTACACGGTGAACGAGATTCCGAAGCGTTAGGGCCGCTTACTGAATTGGTCGATATTTCCCGCCGTTCTGTTCGGCGAGTCTCTGGAGGAAATCGGCGAGACTGCCACCCGCGGGACCGCCACCCGGGCCTCCGCCAGCACCGCCGCCCGGGGCTCCCCCAGCACCGCCGCCCGGGGCTCCCCCAGCACTGCCGCCCGGGGCTCCGCCCGCTCCGCCGCCCTTAGCGCCACCGGCGGGATCGAAGCCGAAGGTGTCGATGCGAACTTTGCGGCTCGAGTTGATATCCGCGACTCGCTTGAGGATCTTCTCGACGAGATTGCCCGGCCCGCGCTGGTTCGCTTTCGAGGGCTGACCGTCCGAGAGGAGGAGGATCGTGTCGACGCGGAGGTCCTTGAACGCCTCCTCCATCGCGTCGTCGGTGTGGGTCGCACCATTCGCGCGAAGGTTCTCGACGAACGTGAGCCCTTGCTTGATCGTCTTCGGATGGGCCGGAACGAGCTTCTTCTGCCACGTGCGTACGCCGGTCGAGAACGCGATGATGTTGAAGAGCGTTCCCTTTTTCATCTTTTTGACCGCGCCGGCGAGCTGATTCTTCGCGCGGTCGACTCGCGACGTCGTGGGCTCGGACTTGTCCTTGTGCTGCATGCTCCCCGAGACGTCGATCACGAAGAGCAGGTTGCGGCTGAAGACCTCGGAGCCGAAGAACTGGACCGAGTCCTCGATGCCTTCCTCGATCGTCTTGAGCTCGATCTTCGTCTTGCCCTTGTTACCCTTGCGGATCTCCTCGGGGTCGAATCCCTTCTCGGCACCCTTCCACCACTTCCGCCAGTCCTCGATCGTCTCGAAGTCCTGCCCCGTAATGTCGACGAGTGCGAGGTACGACTCGACGAACTGTCGATCGCGGAGCGGCTTGTGCTTCTCCTGGATCGTGATGAGCTCGGAGACTCCCTTCGTCAGCTTGCGGCGTCGCACAGCGCGGATCGCCGCGACTTGAACGTGCGTGATGCGGCTCTTGAGCTGACCGATGAGCGCCAGGCTGCTCGGGATATCGTCGCGGTAGCCGAACGCCTCGACGATGAGGACTTTCGCGCGAAAGTCGCCCGACTTCTTCTCGAGCATCTTGACGAGCGCCTCGACGGCCTCGTCGTTCTCGAGTCCCTTGATCGCATCGAGTGACGCCTTGTAGTTCGCCGCACTCGGCAGAGCGACACCCGCCGACGCGATGAGAGGTGCGACACGTTTGTGGTCGAGCTCGGCGAGCTCCTCGATGAGGTCGAGGATCGCCTCGTTTCGTTCGCCACGGACGAACAAGCTCAGCTGCTTGGCGTAGCGTCTCGCTTTCGACGAGCTGACGTCGGCGCTGAAGGCAGCGTTCGGGATGGCGAAAAGAACAGCAAGGCCGAGAAGGACGGCGCGGACAACGTGCCTCATGAGACCAAGACTCCTTTCACTGCCTCCGAATCAGCAGTCCTCGCGCAATGTCACCACACCTCCTCCGTTTTTGCACTGTTTTTCGGTGGCAGTTAGGTCTGGTCCGAGCTTCTCAAAAGCCTTCTTCTGCGTCGCCGCATCTCTAGGTGTGGACTGCGTCAGCGGCCACGAC
>CAYZGY010000053.1:11157-18145 GCA_964478085.1 uncultured Planctomycetia bacterium | reverse complement strand
CACGCCGGGGGGGGGGGGTGCCCGGGGCGGGGGGCGGGCCCCCGTGGGGGTTTTCCCCAAACCCCCCAACCAACACCCGCCTGACGAAGCGAAGCTTACGTCAGGCAACAGCATGAAGACCAGGAAGATCATCAGAATGATGGGTGCGGCGACGATCGCGATGAACTTGATCTGCTCGAACTTGAGGTGCATGAAGTACCACCCGACCATGCCCGCCTTGACGAAGGCCATGACGACGAGCGAGATGATCGTCAACGCGAACACGCCCGTGAAGTCTACGTAGCGAGGAAGCATCGCCACGAAGATCTCTCCGATCGTCAGGGCGGTCAGCCAGCCGGTTACGGCCATGTAGTTGGGGTGCTTGTGGTCGTCGGCCATTACTGTCGGTTCGCTTCTATTCGTTTGCGTGCTGTTTCTCGGAGCGCAGAAAGGCCAAACTTAGCCTCCGCTCGCTCCCGGGATTCGCGTCTCGACCAGGTAGACGATCGTGAAGATCACGATCCACACGAGGTCGACGAAGTGCCAGTAGAGGCCGACGATCTCGATGCGGTTGAGCGTCCACCGTCCGCGCATGACTCCGATCTGTACCACGAGCAGATAGATGACGCCGCTGAGTACGTGACATCCGTGGAACGCCGTGAGGACGAAGAAAGTCCCTCCGAAGAGTCCCGAGTTCTTCAAGAGGTTCCAACCTCCCTCACCGTCCTGTAGCCAGATTCCGCTCGTGAAAATACGGAACAGATCTCCCGCCGCGTTGGTGCTGTGCGTGTTGAGGAAGAAGTGCTGGTACTCGTAGACCTGCAGGCCGAGGAACGCAGAGCCTCCGAGGATTGTCAGCCAGAGATACTTCTGCAACTTGGCGACGTTGCGCTCGGCCGCTCCCTCGAAGGCCTTGACCATCGTCACGCTCGAGAGAATGAGGATGAACGTCATGGTCGCGGTGAGCGTGATGCCGAGGTACTCGCCCGGGATGGGCCACGTGCTCTCGTTTCCGATGCGCAAGGCGACGTACGCGGCGATCAACCCCATGAAGGACATGCCGTCCGACCCGAGAAAGATCCACATCGCCATCTTGCCGTTCGTGACACCGAGAACCTTCTTCTCGGCCTCGATCGAAGCGGGCTGTCGAACATCGCCGATCGGTGCGGCGGCTGCTTCACTCATTTTTCTTGTGAGACCGTGTTTTGTGAGAGGCGGATGGAAAGGCTGGAACGGACTGGTCCGGGGCGCATACGTGTTTCCGGAATCCAGCGGAAACGATGGCCCTCACGACACTTATCGGATAGATGCGCCGAAGCCGTAGTGTGCTTTGCGGGCCCGTTTTGGTCAATAGCAAATCAGCCTCCGAAGACGGCTGTGGCAGAATGACGCACCTCTCGCGAGAAGCGGGGCGGGGCGAGCATTTTCGGGTCTCAGAAAACCCTCCCATCCCTGTTGATGCGATTTCCGGCGAGTGGTAAACCTTCTACAGTTTCTTCGGTCTCAGAAGCCTTGAATGACGGGCTTTCCGAGGAACTTTTCAGTAGCGAAAACACCTTTCGATTCACAGGAGCACGAAGATGGCTCACGTCGTCGTTGGACGTTGCGTCGACTGTCGATACACGGACTGCTGCACGGTTTGCCCCGTGGACTGCTTTTACGAGACCGCCGATCCCGCCATGCTGGTGATCGACCCGGACACCTGTATCGATTGCGAGCTCTGCGTGCCCGAGTGTCCGATCAACGCCGTGTACCCGGAGAGTGAAGTCCCCGAGTGCTACGAGGAGTGGGTCGAGAAGAACGCTGAGCTCTTCGAACAGGGCGAGAACCTGACGGAGAAGAAGGACGCTCTCGACGGTGCGCTTCCGCTCGACGCGATCCAAGCGAAGGAAGCGGAAGCCGGCTTCTCGGTCGACGAGCCTTCGAAGGCTGGCTAATCAGTCGCCGACTCTGAAATCAGATCGCGACCTCCCGAGGATTCACGTGTTCCAGCGAGAGTCCTCGACATCCCGAGGATTCACGTGTTCCAGCGAGAGTCCTCGACATCCCGAGGATTCACGTGTTCCAGCGAGAGTCCTCGGGATTTTTTCTTGCGATCACCTCGCCGGCGGACGCCCGAGCGGCCGAATCTCGAGGCGGCTGATGACGTTCGCGTCGCGCGTCTCCAGCAGGGACCGAATCGCCTCTCCGACTTCCTCGGGCCGGACCTTCCAAGATCCGTCGTCGCCCTGGTGCCGGTGCGAGGCGCTTTCGACCGACCCCGGAAACACGGTCGTCACCTTGATGCCGTGCTCGCGCACCTCTTGGAAGAGCGATTCGGAGAATCCCGTGTTCGCGTACTTCGTCGCTGCGTAGCCGCTGCCACCCTTGAGCGGGAAGTAGCCCGAGATCGACGAGACGTTGACGATGTGCCCGCTGCCTTGCTCGATGAGCGTCGGGAGCGCCGCGCGAGTCGCGTAGAAGGGGCCGTTGATGTTCGTTTCGATCATCGCGTGCCACTCGTCGAGCGAGATCGTCATCGCGTCTTTCCGGATGACGAGGCCGGCGTTGTTGACGAGGCCGTCGAGTCCGCCGAGCGCGTCGATGAGCGTCTGGATCGCGGCTTGCGTCGCGTCGTGGTCTCGCAGATCGCAGACCGCGAATTCGCAGGTGCCGCCGGCTGCGCGTATCTCCTCGTGGAGCGATTCGAGCTGCGACTCCGTGCGTGCGAGGGCGCCGATCGCGTGACCGCTCTTTCCCAGGACGCTCGCGATGCCGCGGCCGATACCGGCGCTCGCGCCCGTGACGATGATCTTCATGGCTCGTCTCTTCGGTCTAGCGGTCGGACGGTGCGACGCTGACGACGCCGACATCGATGTACTGATCGTGTCGCGAGCCGCGAGCGTGTACGGCGATGACGTTCTTGCCCGCCTTGATCGCTGCACGCGCCTCTTGCGTGATGCCGATCTCCTCGTGGTAGAGGCGTCGATCTTTGAGTGACGCGGCAGGGACGCCGTTGATCGAAATCGAGACGGAGCCACCATGCTGGACGAGCAGCCGAGCTCGGTCGATCTTCGCGAGCGCGTCGGCGTCGATCGAGAACTCGCGGCGCATCCAGATTTCGCCGGAGTCCCACTTCGTGCGAACGATGCCTTGCTTGGCGTCCGATCGACCGAAGCCCGCGGGGCTCTTCGTCCACGTCGAGTCGTCGAAGTCGATCGTGGTCCAGCCATCGCCCGGCGCTTTCGTCGTGCTACGCCACTCGACTGCTTCGCGCATCGCGGTCGGTGAGAGGATCCCGTAGCTCACGAGCGTTCGAAGTTCGCCACGATTCGCTCGCGCCACGCGACGCCGGTCGACCTTGACGACGCGACGGTCGTAGGTCAAGAGGCCGTTGATCTCGCGTTCGACGTCCGTCAATTGCGTGAACACGGCCGCACAGACGCCCGGAAACTTCTCCTGGCTGTGGATATCCGAGATCAGGCGCTCGTACGTCGCCGTGAGCTCATCCTTCGACTTGGTCTCGAAGTAGCCCCAGGCGTTCCCTTCCGCCCAGGTGTGATCCTCGACGAGGAGTCGAGGACCGCCATACTCGCCGATCACGGCGACGCGATCACCGTCGGGCTCGAGCCAACCCGGGCCCGGGTACGCGTGGATGTCGATGAAATCGCCTTCGCCTCGATCGTTCCAGCCACTGACCGCCGAGACGAGCCGGTGCGGATCGAGCTCGCGCACGAGCTTCGTGTAGCGCGCGTCGTCGTGCTGTCCCCAGCCTTCGTTGAAGATCACCCAGGCGACGATCGACGGATGATTGCGGTGCGTCTCGATCATCCGTCGCAGCTCCTTCTCGAACTGCGCGCGCGACTCGGGCGTTCGATTGTCGGCGCTCGGCATGTCCTGCCAGACGAGGAGGCCGAGACGATCGCACCAGTGGTACCAGCGGGCCGGCTCGATCTTGACGTGCTTGCGCGTCATGTTGAAGCCGAGGCCCTTCGTCAGCTGAATGTCGTACTTGAGCGCGGCGTCGGTCGGCGCCGTGTAGATGCCGTCGGGCCAGAAGCCCTGGTCGAGTGGGCCGATTTGGAAGATGCGCTTTCCGTTGAGGTAGACGCGCGGGATGCCGCTCGCATCTTTGCGCGTCTCGATCTTACGGAGGCCGAAGTAGCTGCCGACCTCGTCGACGACCTCGTCGCCGCGCTTGAGACGGATCAAGAGGTCGTAGAGCTTCGGGCTGCGTGGGGACCACGGCTGCGCTTTCGAGACGTGGACTTGCAGGGCTTGTCCGGGGGCGCCCGAGGCTCGTCCGATCTCGACTTGTTCGTAGCGTTCGTTCAGTCGGAATGCCTGCACCTCGACGCGCAGGCCCTCTGCAGAACCGGCGACGTTCGCCGTCACGTGAACCGACTTTGCATCGAGGTCCGGGATGATCGCGAGGTCCTCGACGCTCGCTGCCGGCAGCGGCTCGAGCCAGACCGTTTGCCAGATGCCCGTGACGGGCGTGTAGAAGATGCCGCCCGCGTGCCGGCGCTGCTTGCCGCGCGGTTGGTTGCCGCTGTTCGATGGATCGTAAACCTCGACGACGAGCTCGTGACGCTTGCCACCGCCTTCGGTCGAGGCAGCGAGCGCGACCGAGATGTCGAACGAGAAGGCGTCGAAGCCGCCGACGTGCGTGCCGACTTCCTTCCCGTTGACGAGGACACGCGTGCGCCAGTCGACCGCACCGAAGTGGAGGCGAACGCGCGAGCCTTTCCATTCTTCGGGCACCTCGAAGAGGCGCGTGTAGCGCACCGACTCCGCGCGACGCATGACTCCCGAGAGGTGCGATTCGATCGCGAAGGGCACGAGGATCTTCTTGCGGATCGTCTCGGGGCCGCTCGTGCCTTGCACGTTGAGCAGTTCGAGATCCCAGGCGCCGTTGAGGTTGAGCCACTTGGCGCGCCGCAGTTGTGGTCTCGGATATTCGGGCAGGGCGTTGCGCGGCGAGACATCACCTGTCCAGCGGGTCGTCAGCACGCCGGGGATCGCGGCCCAGCGCGCGGGCGACGGATCGAGGCTCTTGCCGAGATCATCCGGGCCGTTTCGATAGCTCTCTCGCACCGCATCCTGCGTCAGCGCGTGGTCGTAGATGCGAAACTCGTCGATCGAGCCGTCGAGGAACGCGTCGGCCGGCCAATTCGATCGTCCGAGCCAGCAATTTCTCGGGATGCCCATCTCGCCCGGGTCCTGCGCGATCGTGCGCTCGTTAACGAGGCGACCGTCGACGTAGAGTTGTCCGATCGTGCCGCGAAGGACGACGGCGATGTGGACGCGTTTCTTCTGTGGGAGCGTCTTTGCCCAGACGAGCTGCTCGGAAGCTCCGGCGATGTTCGGATGCACCTCGATGTGCATCTCGGGCTTGCCGCTCGCGGCGCTCGGCGAAAGCATCATCCATTGGCGGCCCTTCTCCTGCCCGTCGGCCGGGTCACGCCCGATCTTGCCGAAGTCGAAGAAGCGTTGCCACGGCCGGCCGCCGTTCCACGTGTACCAGCCCTCGATCGTCACGTTCGTCAGCGTGCTGAACGTGAACGCGACGGGCAGCGAGACGTGCGCGCGCTCGCCGTCGAGCACGACGGCGCCGCCCTCGAGCTTCGCACCTTCTTCGAGCTTCGCGGGAGCGCCGCCGACGGTGTCCTTCGTGTCGTCGTTGAAGCTCCAGCGGTGGACCAAGTCCGCGTGAGCGTTCGCGGACACGACGAGAGAGAGAGAGAGAAAGAGAAAGAGAGCGTTCGTCTTTCGCATGAGATTATTCGAAGTAGCGACCCCAGAGCACGGAGAGGCGTTCGATCTCGTCGTCCGGGATCTTCGTCTTCTCCGACCAGATCGCGAGCTTGAGCGCGTCGTGGGATGGAGACGGCGTCGCGGCAAGCTCGTCGATGTCGGAGAGAGCTGCCTGGATGAGCTCGATCGAGTTCTTCACCGCTGTTTCGAGATTGCCGATGATCTCAGCGAGGAGATCCTGGGCGCTTCCTGCGCCTTCGTGCGGCTTCCAGCAGTCGTAGTCGGTCGGCAGGCCGATGTGCGCGTAGGCGATCTCCGCCTCGCGCGCGAGCTTTGCCTCGGGCATCAGCGTCATGCCGATGAGGTCGGCGCCCCAGGATCGATGAAGGTGTGACTCCGCACGTGTCGAGAAGCCGGGTCCTTCCATGACGACGTAGGTTCCCGACTCGTGAATCTTGATGCCTTCGAGCTTCGCCGCGGCACGCAGGAGCCACGCGCGAGTGACGGGGCACATCGGCTCGGCGAGCTCGACGTGAACGGCGGCCTTTTCGTAAAAGGTGTTCGCTCGACGGTAGGTCTTGTCGATCGTCTGGTCGGTGATGACGAGATCGCCCGGCGCGATTCCTTCCCGCAGGGATCCTGTCGCGCCGCTCGCGATGATGTGCGTCACACCGAGCTTCTTGAGCACGAAGATATTCGCGCGGTAGGGGACCTCGGAAGGATTCAAGGTATGCCCGACACCGTGGCGCGGCAGGATCGCGAGGTCGACACCGTCCCACGTCGTCTCGGTGATCGCCGCGCTCGGCCGGCCGAACGGAGTATCGACCTCGACGCGTTCCCCTTCGCGTCCCGTGAGCAGTTGACCGAGGCCCGAGCCACCGATGAGTCCGATCTTGACGTCAGGCATGAAAGCGATTCCCCTGGTTCTGTCGCGGAGTCTCTCGAAGAGAAGTCACAAACTATCGTGCGTCTCGTCGACGCGCAAGACGCACGAGTGTCGATGGAGGGCGATCTATGAGCCGATCTGCCAATCGCGTATTGAAATGGGCAGCCGTCGTGCTGTTGGTTTCCGGCGCGCTGCCGGCCTGGGCCAAGGAAGACCGCGACTCGAAGGTCCGCAAGGATCGTGCGGAGCTCGGCGACTCGGACATCTGGGTCTACAACGATCTGCCCGCTGCGATTTCCGCCTCGGAGAAGAGCAAGAAGCCGATCTTGCTCGTCTTTCGCTGAGTCTTGTGACACGCCTGCCAAGGCATCGACGCGCAGGTTGCGC
>CAYZGY010000053.1:0-11147 GCA_964478085.1 uncultured Planctomycetia bacterium | reverse complement strand
GTGGTGGCAGAGCGACTACGAGGCAGCGCGCGCGCTCGCGAAGCAGACAGGCAAGCCGCTGCTCGTCGCGTTCAGGTGAGAGCCCTGAGTCGCCTGCCAAGGCATCGACGCGCAGGTTGCGCGTCCCGGCGAAAAGGAGCTCATCGCTCTTCTCGAGAAGTTCGTCTGTGTGCGCATCGTTCAGACGAACGCGATGGACCTGAATCTCTTTCAGTTCGACAACGATCTCACCTTCGCGGCTTTCTTCCTCAACGCCGACAAGACGATCTACGGTCGATTCGGTTCGCGATCGAGTCAGAAGGACGCACAGAGCGACATCTCGCTCGAGGGCTTCAAGCGGTCTCTCGAGGTGGCGCTCGAGGTCCACGCGGAGTTTCCGAAGAATCGCGAGGCGCTCGCGGGCAAGCGCGGCAGCAAGGTCCGCTACGCGCGTCCGGAGCTCTACCCCGAGCTCAAGCGCTTCAAGCCGACGCTCGACTACTCGGGCAAGGTCGCGAGCACTTGCGTGCACTGTCACATGATCCGAACTGCGGAGAACAAGGTTCTGCGCGGCTTCCGCAAGCCGCTCCCCGAGAAGGACCTCTTCCCGTGGCCGATGCCGCGCGTCGTCGGGCTCGAGATGGATCCTGAGTCGGCCGCGACGGTCTTATCCGTGAAGAAGGGCTCGGCCGCGGCGGACGCAGGCTTCCGCAAGGGCGACTCGATCACGCACGCCGACGGTCAGCCGATCGTCTCGGTCGCGGACATCCAGTGGGTGCTGCACGAGAGCGGTAGCCGCGCGAGCTTGCCGGTCGTGGTCAAGCGCTCGGGCAAGAGGAGGAACCTGACGCTCGAGCTCGAGAAGGGCTGGCGTCGCGCGGACGATCTCTCGTGGCGTACGACGAGCTGGGACTTCCGGCGCATGGCGACGGGCGGGATGCTTCTCACCGAGATCGAGCCTGCGAAGCGCCGTCAGCTCCGTCTGAAGAAGGATCGGCTCGCACTCTTCGTCAAGCACGTCGGCCAGTACGGTGACCACGCGACGGCGAAGCGCGCCGGCTTCAAGAAGGGCGACATCATCGTCGATTGGGACGGCGAGACGAAACGTCTCAGCGAGACGGAGATCTTCACGCGCGGCATTCAGCACCACAAGATCGGTGACAAGATTCCCGTGACCGTCGTAAGAAACGGGAAGCGGAAGAAGCTCGAGTTGACGATGAAATGAGAGTGCGCGAATTCCTCTTCGTCGTGGGGATGTCGGTCGTCGCGGTCGCATCGCTCGACGCGCAACCGTACGGCAAGCCGGATCGCGGCGCGCCGGGCGACGAGCGCATCCAGTCGTGGCTCGCGAAGGAGGCGCAGCGTCTCAGCGAGGCCTTTCTCGAGGGCGTCTCGTCCAAGGAGGAGTTCCTCGCGAAGCGTCCGCGGTACGTCGCCGAGTATCGCGACATGCTCGGGATCTCGCGCTTCTTCGAGGGATCGTGGCGCCATACCGACCTCCAAGTGACGATCACGGGGACGCAGAAGGCCCGCGGCGTCATCATCGACAATCTTCACTTTCAGAGCTTTCCGGGCAACTACGTCACGGCGAATCTCTACCGGCCGGCCAACGTTGCCGAGAGCGAGCGCCTGCCGACCGTGCTCTACGTTTGCGGGCACGCGGGTCGCGGAAAGTTCGGCAACAAGGTCGCGTATCAGTCGCACGGCATCTGGTTCGCGAAGCACGGCTACAACTGCTTGATGCTCGACACGCTCCAGCTCGGCGAGATCGCGGGCGTGCACCACGGAACGTACCGCGAAAGACGTTGGTGGTGGCTTTCGGCGGGTTACACGCCTGCCGGGATCGAGGCGTGGAACGGCGTTCGAGCGATCGACTACCTCGTCAGCCGTCCCGACGTCGACCCGAAGCGCATCGCCGTGACGGGTATCAGCGGCGGGGGGGCCGCGACGTTCTGGGTCGCCTCGGCGGACGAGCGCGTCGCGATCGCGGCTCCCGTGAGTGGTATGGCCGACTTACCGTCGTACGTCGGCAATCGCGTGATCAACGGTCACTGCGACTGCATGTTCCTCCACAACACTTACCGTTGGCCGTGGACGCGCATCGCGGCGCTCGTCGCCCCTCGACCGATGCTGTTCGTCAATAGCGACGCGGATCCGATCTTCCCGATGGACGCGAATGATCGCGTCATCACTCGGCTCGAGAGGCTCTACAGCCTCTTCGGGGTGAGCGATCGTGTCGATGCGGTCGTCAGCGTCGGCGGTCACGCGTATCGGGAGGATCTCCGCAAGGCCGTCTATCGCTTCATCAATACGCACTTCAAGAACGACCCGCGTGAGGTGACGGACAGCGAAGATGATCTCGTCGTTCGCAAGAACGGCCAGTGGACTTACCCGATCTCGCCGCAGAGTCAGCGGGTCTTTCCGCGCGACGAGGACTTGCCGGAGGACGCCATCAACGGGACCGCCGACGTCGTGTATCTCGTCCACGTGGTCGCCCATCTCAGGCGCGAAGACAGGCACCCGGGCAACCAGGGCGAGCTCGCGGCGTTTCGAAGGAAGGTTCTCGACGAGCTTCGCGAGCGAGTTTTCGGGGCGATCGATCTCGAGAACGTCCGAGTCACGCGGGGAGCCGATTCGAAGGAGAATCCCGCGGAGCTCGAGGTCGAGCCGGGCGTCCCGATTTCGCTCGAGCATCGCTCGGCTTCTGAACCGGTCTCGAAGCGAGCCTTGCTCGTCGTCGTGACGACCAAGGAGGAAGAGGCCGAGCTGTCGCGTTGGTCGAAGCGAGCGAAGGACAAGAAGCGTACGCTCTGGGTCTTGCGACCGCGTGGAGTCGGCGAGAGCCGTTGGACGAGACGCAATCCGCCGAATTACGTCGAGCGGTCACACGTGCTCCTCGGCCGTACGGTCGGTAGCGAGCGCGTCGGAGAGGTTCTCGCTGTCGCTCGCCTTCTCACCTCGCGAGGGTACACGGAGGGAGTCGAAGTCGCCGGGTCGGCAGGTGGCGCCGTTCTCGCGGCGTACGCGGCAGCCCTCGAATCGTCGATCTCTGGTGCCACGTTGGTCGATCTGCCGTTCTCGCATGCCGATCCGAGCGAGGAGCCGATCGCGCCGGCCTTTCTCAACGTCCTCCAGGTCTGCGATATTCCCGAGGTCGTCGGGTTGATCGCCCCGCGTCCGCTGAGCTTGTCGATGCCGGGCGGCGGCCCAGAGGACGTCATCAAGCGGCTCTACAAGATCGCCGGCGCGACGTCGGCTCTCTCCTGGCTTCAAAAGGAAGACGAGTGATCTCGATTTTCAGGACCCGACGCCTCGCGCTCGCGAGCTTGATCTTTGTCTCCGCGTTTTCGGTTTGCGTCCAGGCGAACGAGGATCGTCTCAACGTCGTCTTCTTCCTCATCGACGATCTCGGCTGGACCGACTTCGGCTGCTACGGCAGTGAGTACTACGAGACGCCGCGCATCGACGCGTTCTGCGCGAAGAGCATGAAGTTCACGTCGGCGTACTCGAGCGGCCCCAACTGCGCACCGACGCGGGCTTGCTTGATGAGCGGCCAGTACACGCCGCGCCACGGGATCTACACCGTCACGTCGGGCGCGCGTGGTAAGGCGAAGAACCGTAAGCTCGTCCCGGCTCCGAACAAGACCGCTCTGAGCCCGAAGATCCACACGCTCGGCGAGGCATTCCGATCGGCCGGCTACGCCACGGCTCACCTCGGCAAGTGGCACCTCGGCAAGCCCGACGTCGGCGGGCCGAAAGAGCAGGGCTTCGATCTCAACGCTGGAGGCGACCAGAAGGGTCACCCGCCGACCTACTTCAGTCCCTATCGCAACAAGTACCTCTCGAACGGGCCGAAGGGGGAGTACCTCACCGATCGACTCACCGACGAGGCGCTGGCGTTCATCGACTCAGCGGTCGAAAGGAAGAAGCCGTTCTTCCTCTACTTCTCGCACTTCACGGTGCACACGCCGATCCAGGCGAAGAGGGACGTCGAGGCGAAGTACGCGGAGCGGAAGCCCGCTGGTGGCCACTCGAACGCGGCGTACGCGGCGATGGTGGAGAGCGTCGACGACAGCGTCGGTCGCGTGCTCGACAAGCTCGCGGCGAAGGGGCTGAGCGAGAGAACGTTGATCGTGTTGACGTCGGACAACGGCGGCGTCGGCGGTTACGTGCGACTCGGTCTCAAGAATCGCGACATCACCGACAACGCGCCGCTGCGCGGCGGAAAGGGCATGCTCTACGAAGGCGGCGTGCGCGTGCCACTCATCGTCTCTTGGCCCGGCGTGACGAAGGCGAGGAGCGTCTGCGACGTGCCCGTGACCTCGGTCGACTTCTACCCGACACTCGCCGAGATCTCGAAGCTCGCCCTGCCGAAGAAGCAGCCTCTCGACGGGGTGAGCTTCGCGTCGCTCCTTCGGGGAGCGCCGGCGAGCGATTGGAAACGCGACGCGATCTTCTGGCACTTTCCCGGATACCTGCAGGCGAACTCGAACCTCGGCACATGGCGCACGACGCCCGCCGGCGCGATTCGCAGCGGGGATCTCAAGCTCATCGAGTTCTTCGAGGACGACCGGGTCGAGCTCTACGATCTCTCGAAGGACATCGGGGAGACGACGGATCTTGCGGCGTCGCGGCCGGAGGAGGTGAAGAGGTTGCTCGGGGCGTTGCGTGGTTGGCGGAGGAGGGTTTCGGCGCCGATGCCGAGTCGGAAGTGAGGGTGGTGAGGTCTGGGCTGAGGGTGATGAGGTCTGGGCTGAGGGTGATGACCTTCTTCGATCTTGACCCGGTGTCGAGATGACTGACGCGTCGCGGCGACCCGCCGTGAGAACTCGGGGGACGAGGACGGCCGCTTTGCGTCCGTCGTGAACCCCCGAGTTTTGGTTTTGGAGGAGAGCGGAGTCGGGACGGGGGGCCGTGGGTTAGAACTTCACTTTGCACTGGAGGCCCGAAGGCAGGCGACCGTCCTCGTTCGGGATCTCGAGCCGGACCTCGAAGGTTCCGCTCGCAGCGTCGATGACGCGGTCGACGACGGTGACCTTCGCCTCGTACGTGCCGTTGATGGGGGCTGCGGGAGTGACCGTCGCTGTCTGACCGACTTGGATCTTGCCGAAGTACTCTGCTTCGACGATGACCTCGACCTTGAGCGGCGAGATCTGCGCGAGCTTGAGGATCTTTTTGTCGCTCTGACGCGTCAGGAGCTCGCCCGGAGAGAGGTAGCGCTCGACGACGACGCCGTTGATCGTGCTACGGATCGTGCGGAGGTCGAGCGAGGCCTGTGCCTGCGCTCGCTCGAGCTCGGCGAGACGACGGTTCTCGGTCGCCTCGACGACGGCCGCATCCGCGACTTGCTTGTCCGTGCGCGAAGTCTCGATCTCGAGAGCCGAGATCAGTCCCTTCTTGAACAGCGCCTCGTCCTGCGCGAGCTTCGCCGTCGAGTACGCGAGGCGCGCCTCACGAGTCTTGAGCTGACCGACGGCGGCAGCCTTGGCCGTCGCGAGGTCGAGGGTCGCCTTTTGGACGCTCGATTCGAGGCGCGCGACGACGTCGCCCTTCTGGATGATGTCGCCACGGTCGACGTCGACCGTCTCGAGCAGGCCGTCCGCGGCCGACGTGATCTCGACCTCGGTGAAGGGCTTGATCAGGCCTTCGAGCATGGGCACCGCTTGCGGAGCGGCGCTCGTGTCGTTTCGGTCCTGAGCGATGAGGAAGAGAGCGGTCACGCTGACGGCGAGGAGCAGAATACGCATTCTGTGAGTTCCTACGGTTTCGTGAGGACGTGTGGGGTGATTCGTGTTCGTGTCACTCGGGCGAGCCGGAGAACGCGAGGGTCTTCTCGAGTTGTTCTTCCATGCGGAGGAGGTCGTCGCGCGCACGGCGGTGCTGCTTCTCGGCGGTCTTTTGAGCACGCCGGACGATCCAGCGGGCGATCGTCGGGGACGGCATCTTTGTCGGGACGAGCGTTACGCTCATCGCTTCCGGGACAGCGTCGGGCGCGGGGGGAAGATCGAGCTTCTCCTCGTACTCTTCCGCCGGCTCGGATTCCGGCCCCGCCTCGCTATCTTGGACTTCGGGGAGATCCGGGGAGTCGTCCGTCGCGACGAGCCTGGCCGATTCCTTCGCGCCGAGTAGCCAACGGTCGATCTTGCCGGCGTTGTGCGCGACGAGGTCGTCCTCGAACGAGCCGAAGGTCTCGAAGCTGCCCTGATCTCCCTGGCGGCCGCATCTTCCGAAGAGCTGCCGATCGATTCGCCCGGCGTCGTGACGCTCGGTCGCGATGACGTGCAGACCGCCGAGCTCTCCGACTCCGTCGGCGAGGCGGATGTCCGTTCCGCGTCCGGCCATATTCGTCGCGACGGTGATCCGGCCGACTTCGCCCGCGCCCGCGATAATCTCGGCTTCCTCTTCGTCCTGACGAGCGTTGAGGACCTGGTGCTCGAGGCCGGCTTCCATCAGAAAGAAGCTCAGCTTCTCCGACGCTTCGACCGAGCGCGTTCCGACGAGCATGGGGCGGCGTTGGGCGTTGATTTCGCGGATACGCTCGACGACGGCCTTCCAGCGCTCGTCGCTCGTGACGAAGACGCGATCTTCGAGCTCCACGCGTCGCAAGGGGCGATTCGTCGGGACGCGCAGCATCGACATGCCGTAGACCGTTCCGAGCTCGCCGGCGACCTCGCGCGCCGTTCCCGTCATCCCCGCGAGGAGGAGGTAGCGGCGGAAGAAGCGCTGGTAGCTGATACGCGCGATCGGCTCGTTGCGCGCCGTGAGCTGGCAGCCTTCCTTGACCTCGATCGCCTGGTGGAGCCCGTGCTCCCAGGATCGATCGGGCATCGCGCGGCCCGTGTACTCGTCGATGATCTGCACTTTCTCGTCTTTGACGAGGTAGTGCTGGTCGCGCACGAAGAGTAGCCTCGCGGCGAGCGCCTGCTGAACCATCTCCTCGCGGTGCTTCCGTCGCGCCCACACGTTTCCTAACGAGCGTCCGAGCTCCTCGAGCTTTCCACGCCCTGCGCCCGTGAGCTCGACGCGACGTTCCTGGCGGTCGAGCGTGTAGTGCTTGCCGGACTGGAGCTTGTCGACGAGCGAGAACGCGGTCTCGTACGCGCGACGCTCCTGCTCCGTGTTGCTCTGTCGCGAGATGATCAGCGGCGTCCGAGCTTCATCGATGAGGACGCTGTCGGCCTCGTCGACGATGGCGAAGTGAAGACCGCGAAGTAGGAGACGGCTTTCACGTGTCGCGTTGCCGTTCGACGCGGCGAGGCCTTCGAGCTTCAGGTGGAGCGCGCTCGGATTCGACTTGAGCAAGATGCGATCGCGCAGGTAGTCGAACGCAATCTCCTTGTTCGTGCAGTAAACGATATCTTTCGAGTACGCCTCCTGCTTCTCATCGAGCTCCATGCCGTGGACGATGACTCCGACGCTGAGGCCGAGGGCTTCGTAGAGCGGCCCCATCCACTCGGCGTCACGTCGAGCGAGGTAGTCGTTGACCGTGATGACGTGCACGGGAGTCCCGGCGAGGGCCGCCGTGCTGGCGGCGAGCGTCGCTGTCAGCGTCTTTCCCTCGCCCGTGTCCATCTCGGCGACCATTCCGCGCAGAAGCGCCCAACCACCGATGAGCTGGACGTCGTAGTGCCGCTGCTCGAGCGTCTCTTGCGCGAGGTGGCGAACGAGGGCGAAGGAACGCGCGACGGCTTCGTCCGCGAGGTGCGTCGACTTGAGCGCGATGCGAATCTCGCGAATCTCGACCTCGAGCGCGCTCTCGGTCAATCGATCGAGCGAATCGCCCGCGGCGTTCACCATCTTGACGAACTCGTCGAGGCGTGGCTTTCGCGCACGCGTCGACCGGAAGGACCAACGACTGAGCCGGCCCCAGAGACGATCGAGCCACTTGTTGCCGGGCTCGGGACGCTCGGGGTAGGCCCCGCGGGGGACATCCGCTCGCAAGGTCGCGTCAGACATCGAATCGCATCAAATCAAACGTCGAATCGAGACAGGAAGAGGCGGCGCAGGCTGCGGTACCAACGAGAGGCGAGGGGCTCCCAGCCGTGATGGAAGCGTGCGTGCACGCGTCCACCGACGTTGATGACGCCCTCCTCGACCGGAAGCTCCAGATCGAACTGAAACACGTGGTCCATCGTTCGAACCCCGCGCTGGTCGCGCGGGTCGGTGGCGAACTTGCCGCCACCTTGGGTGCTCAGCGCCGCGCTCGGCAGCTCGGGCGAGCCGGCGGGCACCTCGCGAAGGACTTTCGCTGGGACGTTCTTCCAGATCGACTCGGCGAGCTTGACCTGGACGTCTTCCGTGCGATGGCGCACGAGATCGAGCTCGTGCTGCGGCACGACGACGCGCGCCGTCAGCTTGTCAAAACTGAGGACGTACGCGAGAACGGAGCCGTCTTGGACGAATCGTCCCCGGAGATCCTCGTGCTGCGGTGCGACGAAGATGCCGGCCGTCTTGCTCTTCGCGATGCGCGACTCGAACTTCTCCTCGGCGATCGCGAGCTGCTTTTCGCGCTCGGCGACCTCCTCGCGAACGATCTCGGCGCTCGCGGGGTTCTTCGTCTTCGCGTCGTCGAGACGGGCCCTCGCTTCCTCGAGAGCGGCGCGACGAATCTTGACATCCAGCTCCGTCTGCTCGTCGCGGAACTCGATGAGCGGCGCGCCGACCTCGACGCGCTCTCCGGGCTTCGTCAAGAAGCGGAGCACGTCGCCGTCGATCTGTGCTCGTACGATCGCGTCGTCGGGAATCCAGATGACGCCTTCCGTCGTGCTTCGAAGAGGCGCCGGAACGACGCAGATCAGGATCAGAAGCGCCGCGAGGATTCCGCCGCTGACGGCGACTGCGCGTCCACGAACCTTGCGCAGCTTCGGGCTGGTGAAGATGTACTTCGCCATCTTGAAGCAGGGGAGGCACACCCACGCGACGACGGCCCAGATCGCGAGAGCGACTCCGACGAAGAAGAGCTGTTCCGCGATGAAGAGGATGATCGCCGTCAGGATGAAGATTCGGTAGATGAACGAGGCGATCGAGTAGAAGAAGAACCAGTAGCGCTCACCGCGTGTCGACGGAGGCGGCTCGGCGTCTTTGCGACCGAGCAGGTTCTTCTCGCAGAGGTACGCGAGGTAGCGCGTCGAGCGTGAGCGCAGGTTCGGGATCTCGATGAGATCCGAGAGGATGTAGTAACCGTCGAATCGGAGCAGCGGGTTGATGTTGAAGAGGATCGTCGAGACACCCGCGATGAACATGATGTTGAACAGCACGGAGCTCACGAACCCTGCCTCGACGTTGAGCCAGAGGAAGAGCGCGATCGACGCGAGGAACGTCTCGACCATCATGCCCGCCGCGCTGACGAGGATGCGCTGGCGTTTGCTGCGAAACGCCGAGGCGGCCGACGCGTCGACGTAGGGCAGAGGTGACAGCACGAGCAGCATGATGCCCATCTCGTGCACCTCGCCGCCGTACCGTTTGACCGCGTACGCGTGGCCGAATTCGTGGATCGCCTTGAAGATCGGGAAGATGAACCAGAGGAGGACGAGGTTCTGCGTCGAGAGGACGCGGTCCGTGACGTTCTCCGTCAGGTCGCCCCAATGCATGATCGCGAGCGCGAAGCCCGTCGCGACGACGCCGAACCAGACGATCGCCGCGATCGGCGAGAACATCCAGCGGAAGACAGGCATCGTCTTGTTGAGCAGCTTCTCGGGATCGAAGATCGGGAAGCGCCAAAAGAGCGGACTCATCACCTGCTGGAGCCACTTGGCGCGGCGCTGCTTGGCGCGGCGTTGGAGCAGCTCGGCCGTGTCCGGGTTGACGTCTCCGAGGAGAACGTCCGCCGCATGCAGCTGTCCGAGAAGCTGGATCGTCTGATCCTGCGTAGGCGCTGCGTCAGGGTTCTGCTCAAGGCAGAGATTCCAGATCTCGTCGACGGTGCGACGACCGTCCATCAAGCTGACCAGGTTGTACGCCGCGGGCGGAAAGCGATGGTACTTCTCGTTCGCTTGATCCTGGAGGACGTACCAGAGCTGGCCGCGGTAGTGGTGCCGGTGGATATCGGCGTGCGAGCGAATCTTCGGCCGAAGATCCTGCACCTTGTACCACAGATTGCTGTAGAGCCTTTCGTTCATCGGCCTATTCTCGAGGTGAATCTCGTCTGTGGTGTTACGGCAGCAGTTCTCATGGCAACCACGCCCAGAACGTCAGGCGAGCCCAATCGACCGCGCGGTGCGTCCAGATCCAGATCACGCGACGTCGATCGATCTCGATCTTGCTGACGCCTTCGAGTCCGGGCTGAAGATGGTCGGGCGTTTCCGAGAGCTCCGCCTCGACGCGGAAGAAGTTGCGGCCGTCTTCGGTCGTCGAGACGGGCGTGATCTTCGTCACCATGAACGGGTGCTTTTCGGACGGGAACGTCGAGAGGACGAGATGACCGCTCTGGCCGATCGAGAGGTGCGCGATGTCGCGCTCGTCGACCTCCTGGATGACGCGATAGTTGTCGAGCGGGGCGATCTCGAAGAGCACGTCACCGCGCTGCACCGGGGCGCCGATCGATTGGCTCAGGTCTCCCTGAACGATGACGCCGCGGAACGGTGCCTTGATCTCGAGTCGTCCGAGCTGCTCCTCGATCTGATCGAGGCGCGCCTTGGCCTGGCTGACCTGCGCGCGCAGGATCTTCACCTGAGACTTCTCGCTCGTCGCGACGGCAGCCTGTAGCTGCTTCGTGAACTTCTCGTGCTCACTCTTGAGGCGGACGTGCTCGAGCTTGAGGTCGCGGTCGCGGAGAGTCGCGATGATCTCGCCTTCCTCGACGCGGTCCCCGGCGCGCTTCGGCGCCGTCTCGATGATTCCGTTGAACGGCGCGACGGCGGCTCGCTGGACGGCGCCTTCGATCACGGTGTCCGCGGCGACGCGGTAGTCGCCCTTCGCGAACGTGAAGAAGATGATCGCGCCGAGGAGCAGGATGCCGCAGATCTTCCAGCCGAGGTGACCGGGGCCGAGCAGCTTGCGCGTCACCTTGCGGCCCGAGTCGCCCGCTTTGCGGACGAGCGGTCGATCGTCGCGACGGCGCAGCTCGATGAGCGGGCCGACGACGGCGGTGAGCGTTTCGCAGAAGCGCAGCGTCGCCGCGTCGAAACCGGCGGTGGACGCCGCTTCCGGCAGCGCCTCGCCCTGCACGC
>CAYZGY010000052.1:16097-18175 GCA_964478085.1 uncultured Planctomycetia bacterium | reverse complement strand
GGGCCGCCAGCAGCGTGTTGCGCTCGTCGGTCGCCCCCACGCTACGGTATCCGCTGACGAGCGTCGGCATTCAGGGAATCGTGATGAGGGGCCGACTTGGCACGCGGCCGTTCCGTCCGTTGTCACGTCGACGATCTCGAGGGGACCTTCGATTCCGAGGCTGAACTGCCACCACTGGACGCCTGCGAAATCGAAACCGTTCTCTTCGCTCCTGAGAACGACCTCCCGTGTATGTCCTCGCCGCCGTCGCGCGACGATACCTACAGATCCGTCGGGCCTCTCTCGCCGCTCCGTGAAGTACGGGAGTCCTCCCGCCCCGTCGTCATACGCCTGCCCAGCTGGCCCGACGAGGACTCGGTTACACGGCCCCTCGATGCTGAAGGTGAACTCGCCGTTCGTCTGAGCCGGCAACCAACAATCGTACAGCACGACTCCGGTCATCAAGACGAATCGCCTCATCCGGTTGCCTCCCGGATTCGATGGCGAAAGGAGCGAGTCTCGGCCCTTGCGAGGCGGTCCCGACGGGCGAAGAGCTACTGCGCCTCTACCTTGACCTTGTACGTCCCCGTTGCCGCGTAATTTCGGCGGAAGGGGACGACGCCGAGGTAGAGCGTTCCGTTGGACTTCGCTTTGCCTTTGTAGTTCGGGCCGATCAGGAAGGGCTTGCCCTTCTTTCCGATCTTGCCGACGAGGGAGAGCATCGGGAGGTTGCCGAGCGTGCTCGAGCCGTAGCGAGTCGTTCCGCCGGGACCGACGGTGAGACTGTAGTTCGAGACGTGGAGGTTGCCGCTCGCTTTGACGGAGAGCCGCTGACCTTTCGTCAGGGTCGCCTTCGTGCTGACCCAGTTGTTCGGCGTCGTGCGGTTGCCGGCGACGCTGAAAAACTGGGCGATCTTGCCGCCGGTGCGAAAGTCGACTCCGAGGATGTCGCCGACCTGAAACTCGAGCTCGCCGTAGCGAGTCTTGACGGTGAAGGTCTCTTCTTGAATCTGGCCCGTGATCTTGAAGCGGCGCGCGAAGACCTCATCGGCTTCGCCGGAAGCCGCTCCGATCTCGTCGCCGTGACCCGTTTCCGACTCCTCGATATTCGATTGGATCTCCTCGGTGAGAATCTCCGCTCGGTTCTTCGTCTCCTCGTCGCCGGATCGAGCCGCTTTGCGGATGGCCGCGATGGCGGGGGCGCCGAATTCGCGCAGCTTGTCCATCGCGTCCTCGCGCTCGTCGAAGTCGTCGCTTCCGAGGCGGTCGATCTGGTCCTGGATCTTCTTGTCGAGCTTCGCGTCGACCCGTGGGATCAGCTTGACGCGCAGGAGGTCCGAGGTCGGGACCTTGAGGATGCCGTACTTCGTCTTGACGTGAAGTGCGTCGAAGGTCGCGAAGCCCGCCACCTTGCTGCCGTCGCGCAGGAAAAAGATCGGGGGCGTCTTCTTCTTCGCCGGACCGCCCGACTTGGCGGCGTCTTCCTTCTTCTTCGCGTCCTGACCGCTCAGAGACCGGTCGACGCCGAGGAGCCCGACGATCGCCACGACGAGGAAGGTACGCGCACGAGGGCGGGAGTTCACCGCCGGGAGAAGACGAGAAGACTTCATAAGTGCTTCCTGGATCGAGAGCAATAGATGCAGAGGCGAGCGCGCCTGCCCGGTGTGTGGGAATTATGGTAAACCGAAAGACGGGCCCGGGCCACGTGTGAATCGCGCTTTTCCGGAACGTCGCAGTCCGATTCCTCGCGTTTCAGAGTGGAGCCCGCGCTTTCCGTCATCGGTTCCCGAGACCGAGGTCCTGTAGTTTCGCTGAAAGCCCGGGGGCGTAAAAAAACACCGACGAGCGAGCTCGCCGGTGTTTTTCGTTTCGAAGATCACTTCCTGGGGCGATCGAGCGGCGTTCGAGACGCTCGCACCCGTTCGCTCCGCGCTTTTGGAAGTCGCGCTCGGAAGCGAGTTATTTCTTCTTAGCCTTCTTCTTGGCTGCTTTCTTCTTAGCCTTCTTCTTGGCGGGTGCCTTATTCTTAGCAGCCTTATTCTTGGCCTTCTTATTAGAAAAGTTCAGATATGAATAAAAAATAGGATTGATCGAAATTG
>CAYZGY010000052.1:12261-16087 GCA_964478085.1 uncultured Planctomycetia bacterium | reverse complement strand
GGCAGCCTTCTTCTTGGCAGCCTTCTTCTTGGCAGGTGCCTTTTTCTTTGCAGCCTTCTTCTTGGCTACTTTCTTTTTGGCCTTCTTCTTTGCGGGTGCCTTTTTCTTAGCAGCCTTTTTCTTGGCCTTCTTTTTGGCCATGATCCGTTCTCCTGAAACAAGAGGTTGGAGAGAAATTGAACCAACAAACGACGTGCGGGTTCAGCGAACGAGCACCTCGGACGTCGAGCGGAGGTTCGAAGAACGACGAGAACGGCCGGCCATGCCTGCCGACGCTCCCTGGCTGAATCGCTGCGCTACAGCGCTTCGGCCGGTCGTTCTTTGAGTGCCACCACTCTTCATACTGAGGTTGTCCCGTTCTGGACCCGCGAGTTCTTTTCTCGAGGACGCGTGCTCAGTCTTTTCGCGTCCGTGCTTTTGCTCGAAAGCTCTGAGGCTTTTCGCCTGCTGATCGCGCGCGCTACCGCGCAGATGAATTGTGCTTTCGATTTCTCTTCCCGCGGCCTCTTCGGAGGCTGCTGAATCGTGCGGAACATTGTTTCTTTTCCCGGCGATTCCACCAGGTGTTCCGCTCTGAACACTCCACCTTCGAAGGCTATTTGTACGACCTCGTCAAAAAAGTAAAGAATATTTTGGTAATTCTCCCTTGTTTTGAACGCGCTTCGTGCTCTACGAATCGCGATGTCGACGTTGATGTCGACGTTGATGTCGAAGCGTGAACGACGTGAGCGAACGAGTGCGAGGCGCGTTCGAGGAATCGAAGAGAAGAGCCATCAGAGACGTCCAAGAGGAGTGTTTTCGAGAGTGCACCGAACCGTTTGCGAAGGTGCGACGTTGATGGAGATGAACCTGTTTCGATGTCTCGTCGCGCGCGTGGCGCGACCGTCTTCAGCACTCGTCGAGGACTTGTTCGTCGAGGCTTGAACGACGAGAAGCTAGTCGTTTCTTCAGGGCCGTCCGACTTGCGAAACACGCTTCGACGACGTAGAATCCTCTCTCGATCCCTTCTCCTAACTCTTTTTGTGGGAGATCTTTCTGGCGTTGTTTTGTGGCGCGGATCGCGCGCAGGCGTGATTCGAGACGACGTTCGAATGACCTACTCTGGACATAGAACCATGACCCGAGCCCCCGTCCGTACCGCCTCGTCCCTCTCGATCGCCGTCCTGGTCGCCGCACTCTTGCCGAGCGCCACCGCCTCCGCTGATCCGATCAAGGATGCGCTCGAGCGCGCCATGCTTTTCATCCAGAAGGGACAGAACGCCGACGGCGGCTACGGGCCCTTCGGTGATGCTGCTCGCGTCGAGAACGCATCGGACGTCGGGATCACGGCATTCGTCATTTACGCGATCGCTTGTCACCCGAGAAATTTCAAGGCGGTCGACGGTCCGTTTCTCTCTCGCGCGGTCGATTATCTCCTCCGTCATCAGCAACCGGACGGCGGCTTCTACCATCCGAAAGACCCCGTGCTGCAGAACTACCGCACGTGTGTCGCGCTGATGGCGCTCGTCAAGCTCGACCGCGTCAAGTACGCCGACGCGATTCGTCGCGCGCGCAATTACGTCATCGCCGAGCAGCGCGATGAGCGGAAGCGCTTCGACAAGAATCAGCACCTCGGCTACGGGTCGGTCGGGCACAGTGGCTCGCTCCGTGGCGATCTCTCGAACGCCGCGTTCAGCGCCGAGGCGATGCAGCTCGCCGGTCTCTCCGCGAGCGAGCCGTTCTGGAAGAAGCTCGAGCTTTTCGTCTCGCGTTGCCAGAACCATTCGAGTCTCGACCCTCTCGTCAAAAAGGCCGGTATCGGCACGACTTCCGACTACGGCTTTCGCTACGCGCCGAACGATACGCGCGGTCCGAAGGACTCGCTCGACGACGGCTCGGCGGCGTTCTCCTCCTACGGGACGATGACGTATCAGGGCCTCAAGAGCCTCCTCTACGCCAACGTCAAGAAGAGCGACCCACGCGTGCAGGGCGCCTTCCAGTGGCTCTCGAAGAACTTCACCGTGACGGAAAACCCGGGGATGAAGATGCCGCAGAATCCGACGGCGGGTCTTCAGGGGCTCTTTTACTACTACCACACGATGTCGAAGACTCTTCAGCTCTACGGCGAGCCCGTTCTTACCGACGGACGGGGTGTTCAGCACAACTGGGCCCAGGAGCTCTCGCAGCATCTTCTGAAGCTTCAGAAGCCTGGCGGGTTCTGGAAGAACAATTCTGGTCGCTGGTGGGAAGATCTGCCGACACTCGACACGTCTTACGCTATGATCGCGCTCTCCGTCTGCCGCGAGGAGCTCGCCCGGCAGAAGAAGGAGGCGGCCGCCGGCTCGAAAAAGTCGGCTGCGGCTCCGGAGGAGAACACTTCGAAGCGCGAGCAAAAATAGCGAATCCCACAGGGCCCGGCTGGACCGGGAAGAGACATGTCGAGGGCGATGGAAGTAGCGCCGCTGCGCGGCCTGCGGTTTGACGTCGAGAAGCTGACGAACGAAAACGGGGGCCAGGCCCCGCTACTGACGGCTCCCCCCTACGACGTCATCTCGCCACCGGAGCACCAGGAGCTCCTCGACGCGTCGACGAACAATGTCGTGCGCTTGACGCTCGGCGATCAGCCGGGCGAGACGACGAGCTACGTCGAGCGTGCGGCGCTCCTCGAGCGTTGGATCCGCGGCGGCGTCGTCCGACACGAGGACGAGGCGTGCTTTTACGTCTACGTTGTCGACTACTCCGTTCCGGGCAGCGACGAGCGTCGGCGCATGCTCGGATTCACGGCGCTCGCGAAGGTGCAGCCCTTCGAGGATGGCGTCATCCTTCCGCACGAGGAGACGTTCGCGAAGGTCGTCCAAGATCGTCAGGATCTCCTCGCCGCGACGAAGTCGAACCTCGAGAGCATCTTCCTTCTCTACAGCGATCCCGAAGGCAAAATCGACGCGGTCCTCGAGGAGGCGGTCCAGGGTGACCCGGCGGTCTCGGTCGAGGCGAAGCCGGGCGAGATCCACTCGCTCTACCCGATGCGTGACATGCGACTCGCGATCGCGTTGTCGGAGGGGATGCGCTCGCAGCGTCCGCTCATCGCGGACGGCCATCACCGCTACACGACCTCGCTCCGCTACCGCAACCTCGTCGCCGAGTCCGCGGCAGACGGCGGTGACGCCGTTCCGGGGGCCGAGTGGCAGATGATGACCTTCACCAATCTCTACTCGGAAGGTCTCTCGATTCTCGCGACGCACCGGATGCTCAAGCTCAAGGACGACGCCGACCTCGACGCCGCTCTCGCGAAGCTCGAGGAGAGCTTCGACGCCGCGGGTGATGGCGAGGCGCACATCGAGGTCGAGACGGCTTCGGGTAAGAAGGCCTACCGCTTTCCCGAGTCGATTCTGAGTGAGCGCAGCGGCGTGAATCGCACGGACTACACGCTCCTGCGCGACGTCGTCATCGGCGACTGGCTCGGAGACTTCGTCGACGAGGACCCCGCCGTCTCGTACTACAAGGAGAACACGGGAGAGACCGAGGCGCTCGCGCGTGGAGACGGCGACATCCTGTTCCGCATGCGGCCCGTCGGGCGCGACGAGTTCCAGGGCGTCACCGAAGGCGGCGAGCTCTTTCCGCACAAGACGACGTACTTCTACCCGAAGCTCTGGAGCGGGCTGGTCTTTTGGCAGCTCGAGGAGCCTGCGCCTCTGGCGCTCAAGTAGAGGGGGCTTTCGGGAAGCACCCTCTCGGTGAAGTAAGGGGGCTTTCGGGAAGCCCCCGCCCCCTCTCGCTCGCTGCGCCCCCGCGTCACCCCCCCCCCCCCCGCGGGGTGGGGGCGGTGGACTTGGCCATGAGGCCGGCC
>CAYZGY010000052.1:10521-12251 GCA_964478085.1 uncultured Planctomycetia bacterium | reverse complement strand
ATCGACGCACACGTCCATTGCGGTTCGTCGGCAAGTCCGCGTAGCGCGGCGCCGACGCCGGACGAGCTGTCCGGTGCGGCCGGCGTCGCCTGGATCTGATCGGGTCGCTTGCGGGCATTCGGCTTCTTCTTTTCGCCGTCCTTGTTCACCTGCGTGACGCGAAAGCTCTCGATCGAGCGTAAGAAGAAGCGTTTGTGGTCGTCCCAACGTCGCACGGGCGCGGTGTACGTCAGGACGAGAATGCTCCGCCCCATGCGCTCGTAGACTTGGACCTGGCGAAGACGAGTGCCCGCGACTTTCGAGTCGAGCTCGACGACGAATCGATTCCCCGACCCACCGTGGTGAGCGAGGTGGCGGACCTTGAACCAATCGAGACTCGTCGTGTACTTCGTCACCATGCGCCGTGCAAATTTCTGAACGGGCGCCTGGGTCGGGAAGCGCGCGACGGCGAAGCTCACCTTCTGCGAAGGGGATCGATGATACTCGACGAGACCGTTCGGCAGCTCGCCATCGAGCCGCTGGAGTCCGGGGGGCGCGGTCACGGTGTACTTCCAGGTCCGCGAGGGGTCGAGGTGAATCTGCTCTGCGGCCGAACGAACCCGACGGGCCGCCGGACGCTTCGGGCGCTTGTCGTCGTCTTTCGATGCGCCGTTACCGTTGCGATCGAGCTCCCACGATTCGGAGCCACCGAGGCGGAACTCGGGCTCGTCCGCGTCGATCGTCGTCGATGCGAAGAGCAAGCACGTGATGACCAGCATCGAGAGGTTACGGACTATCGGTAGATGCACCATCGGCATGTTCCCCGGTACCGAAAACAAGACCCCCCAGAAGTCTACGATGGCGGTTCTCAGCGCGCCAACGAGGGCAGCTTCTCGTCCGAAGACTCGAGCCAGTCGCGCCATTCGCGGACCTCGCGCTCGCGGGCGCTGCTCGGCGCTTCGGCCCAGAAGGCGGGGTTGGCGATCGTCGGCTTGATCTCGAGACGCGAGAGCGCTGTCGCCGCAGCGGCGCGAACGCGTGGGGAGCTCTCGTCGAGGGCGTCGACGAGCACGGGGAGCCAGGCGTCGTGCGTCACGTGACTCGCCGAGACCGCCTGGACGATGTCCGACCGCAGCGGCGCCGGGTGGTGTGGACTGGCGATGATACTTCGGACGTGGTCGAGTCCGCGCATCGCTGTGTCCGCTGCGAAGACCGCGACATGCGGCGTGCGATCGAGGAGACGCAGAAGGGAGAGCGCCGCGAGTTGTCGCGCTCCGCGGGACTCGTTCTCGACGAGCGAGACGAGACGTTCGAGCGCGCGGACCCCCTCGAGGCCGCGGGTCTCGCCGAGTTGACGAATCGCCCTGGAGGCACGAAGTCGTCGCGGGCCTGGCGCGCCGGCCCATTCGGCGGCCCAACGTTCGAGCTCATCGACGGGGCGAAGCTGACGAACGAAGCGGCGCCAATCGGGGGCGAGCTTCGCCAACGAGTCTCGGTCGAGCGTGTAGAGTTTCTCGATGCGTTCGCCGAGCGAGAGGTCTTGGGGCAGGTGTCGGGGCAGCAGGTAGTACACGGCCGACCACGCGAGAGCGTAGTTCTGCTCTCGTGAGTCGGACGTGTGAAACTCCTCCCAATCGGAACGGACGAGCTCTCCGAGTCGTCGCGTCGACTCCGGCTCGCGCAGCGCGCGTCGCGCGAGGTTTGCGAGCACGGGATTGAGAAGCGGCGTCGCGACGTGGCCCTCCTCGACC
>CAYZGY010000052.1:252-10495 GCA_964478085.1 uncultured Planctomycetia bacterium | reverse complement strand
AGCCAGCATTCGTTCGTCGCCTCGGGGTACTCCGCGACGATGAAGTGATGCGCGATTTCGTGCAGCAGCACTTGCTCGAGCCCTTGCGCTTTCGATGTCATCGGAGGACGCGTGTCGATGCGAATGACGCGAAAGAACGGGACGTAGTAACCGAGCAGGTCCGGAGCGTAGTTGTAGTCGATCGTCGCGTCGTCCTCTCCGTCGAGGAAGATCCAGGTGTCGTCGAGGTCGTTCGCGTCCATGTCGAAGATCTCGCGAAAGCCCGCGAAGATCTCCCGAGTCCGCCGGGCGGTTCGCTCGACGAAGGCGTCGTCCCGGTCGGCGTAGAGGACGAAGTGCTCGTCCGTGTGAGACGTGCGGTAGACGAGGCTGCAACCGCTCGACGTGAGCACCGAGATGATGAGCAGAATCAAGAGCGTGAGAGCTCGTCGTGGAAGGAGCACTCTCGGTTCCATCAGTAGACGACGGTTTCGGTGCGTTCGACGATCGGGATCGCGTTCGAGTCGTCAGGATCCGGCGTCGGGAAGAGACGGACGATCGCGAGGCATCTCGATCCGTCGTCGGGCGTCGGGCTGCTGAGGAACTCGCAGCGAATCTCGTAGACGGGAACTTGTGCGGAGGAACGCTCGGACTGGCGCAGAGCCGCTTCACTGTGCGCGATCTCGCGGTACGACGAGGCGTCGAGAGAGCGATCGACGTAGATCCGGATGTGGAGCACGTCCTTGTTCGGCCACGCGATCGACGACGGATACTGTGGCAGCGGCGAGCAACCTGTCCACAGCGTCAGCAAAAACGCGGACAGAAGCGCAGCGTGCAGGATCGATCGTCGAAGGTTTCGCATCGGGAGACACCGGCGTGACGCGAGTCGGGGGCGGGCGAAATGCCGCGCACGGTGTCGATGTTACCAGCTGTTCTCGACGCGACGACCCGAGGATGACACGAATGAGGGACGTGTTCGCCCGACTATTTTTCGAGCCAGAAGCGCTCGACGGTCGCAGAGTGCTCACCAAGCCCGACGCGGTTCTCGGGGAGCGCGAAGAAGGGGAGCCAGTCGGAGCCGCGTCGAGCGCCCCAGTTCGAGAGGACGCGAGCGACGAACGCGGAGAAGGTGGTCGAGCTTTCGATCCAGATCGGCTCGATGCTGCCGTCGTCACCGACGAGGACGATCTGAGCGTCCTGCGGGATGGTTCGCTTCGAGCCGTCGAGGAGAAGTACGCTCGATTCGCGCAGTCGGAGCTCGATCGGACGCCGCGCCATGACGAGGCGAAGGTCCTCGCCGCGAAACTGTCCGTTCATGAGCGCGCCGAGCGCGTCGGCGTTCGCGATGATCGTGACGGAGGCGCCTTGTTGGTCCGACGTGACGAATCCGCTCACGGGCTTCGGGTCCGTCCGGTCGAGAAAGGTGATCGCGTAGCCGGCGAGCACGATCGCGAGCACGGTGACGATCACGTGAAAGCGGGCGCGGTTCGCCGGGAAGTTCCGCGCGCTCGACTTCGCAGGCGAGGGAGTCGCGGTCGAGGCCGTCTCGTCTTCGGGCGTCTTCGAATCGCTCGCTTCGTTCACGTCTCCGTTCTCGTCGTCGCGAGGCGTCTCGCCCGTGGGAGGTTCGTCGGTCGTCGTGTCGAAGCTGGCCAAGGGACGTCTCGCTGGATCGGGTCGCAGAATCGCGATCGGTGTCAGACGCCGCGTGCGTCGGGTGGCCAGATCGCTTTGTGGAGTTGCAGGTTGAGTCGAACGGGGATCTGGTCCTCGAGGATCCATTCGGCGAGGTCGCGTGGGTGGAGGTCCTCGAAGACCGGCGACAGGTGCACCGGAATCGTCGTTCCGATATCGTCGCGCCGCGCGCAGAGCTCATGGAGCCACGCACGTGTCCATTCGTAATCTCGGCGGTCAGCGACGACGACCTTGAGCTCGTCGCCCTTCCGCAGGTCGTCGAGGACGGCGGGGAGGTTCCGATCTTCCTCGCCGCTGCCAGGAGGCTTCCAGTCGACGATTCGCTTCACGCGCGTGTCGACCTGATCGATCGGCAGCGCGCCCGCGGTCTCGAGCAGCACCTCGAAGCCCGCGTCGCAGAGCTCTCGAAGAAGCTCGGGCGTCGCTTTTTGAAGAAGCGGCTCGCCGCCCGTCACCTCGACGAGCTCGATGCCGCTCTCCTTGGCGAGGTCGACACACGCGTCGATCGTCGTCTTCGTCCCTTCGTGAAACGCGTACTCGGTGTCGCACCAAGCGCAGCGCAGCGAACAGCCCGTCAGCCGGATGAAGAAGCACGGCCGGCCGGCGTGCATCGACTCGCCCTGGATGCTCGAGAACGTCTCGTTGAGGAAAAGCTCTCGAGCGCCGAGTCGGCCGATCTCTGGGGGGACGAGGGGGAGACTCACGTCGAGCTCGACCTCACGTCGTCAGGAGCATGCCGTTGCGCAGCGCTTCGGCAGTCTCCGAGTCCTTGAGCTTGGCGACGAGCGCGAGAGAGAAGTCGAACACCGTTCCCGGACCACGACTCGTGACGACGTTGCCGTCGTCGACGACGCGATCCTCGCTCGGATTCGCGCCGAGCAGCTCTTCCTCGAAGCCCGGGTAGCACGTGGCGCTTCGCCCTTCGAGCACGCCCGCCTTCCCGAGCGCGATCGGCGCCGCGCAGATCGCCGCGAGCTGACGACCCGCTTCGTTCTGTCTGCGGATCAGCGACTGGACTCGCTCGTCGTCGCGCAAGTTCGTCGCACCGGGGAGGCCGCCCGGGAGGACGACGCAATCGAAGGTCTCGCCGGTGCTCGCATCGAGAGTCGCGTCGAGCGTCGTGTCGGCGCTCACGGCGACGTCGTGCGAACCGGTTACGGTCGTGCCGCTGACGCCGACGGTCGTCACGTCGAGCTCGGCGCGGCGGAGGATATCGATGATCGCGATGGCCTCGATCTCTTCGAAGCCCTCGGCGAGGAGGACGGCTACTCGGGACATCTCGTGCTTCTCCGTTCGGGAATCACTGAAGGGGAAAACTCACTGAGTCGCAGGCTCTATTCGAACGAATCGTCGAGCGATTGGCCACCGACGATCGTCTCGACTTCGGCCTTCTCGAGCAGCTCGGCGATCTCGGCTTCCGTGTCGAGCGCCTCTTCGGCCTCCTCGAGCTGCTCGGGCGTCGAGCGTGTCGCAGGGTTTGGCGGCATCAGGAACGAGCAGCAGTCGTCGTGCGGCTCGATCGAGGTCTCGTAGGTGCCGATCGCGCGGGCGTCGTCGACGATCTCGGCCTTGTGCATTCCGACGAGGGGGCGCAGGATCGGCAGCGTCGCGACACGAGCGATCGTGTCGATGTTCTCGAGCGTCTGGCTCGCGACCTGTCCGAGACTGTCGCCCGTGACCAGGGCTTGGGCGCCGTCGCGAAGCGCGATCGCCTCGGCTGCGCGAATCATGTAGCGGCGGTAGAGAACGACGCGAAGCGGTGCGGGGCACTCCGTGATGATCCGCTGCTGCGTCGCCGCGAACGGGATCATGTAGAGCCGAGCGCGCTGACCGTGGTGGAGGATCTTGATCGCGAGCTCGCGCACCTTCTCTTGGCTCTCGGTCGACGTGTGAGGCGCGCTGTGGAAGTGCACGAAGATCGGCGACGTGCCGCGTTTCATGATGCGGTACGACGACACGGGGGAGTCGATGCCGCCCGAGAGCAAGCAGACGACACGACCCGTGCTCCCCGCGGGCAGTCCGCCCGGACCCGCGACGCGCTCCACGGCGATGAACGCGTCCTTGTCGACGAACCAGACGTGAATCGGCAGGTCGGGATTCTTGAGCTTGACGGGCCAACCCGTTCGCGTGTGGACGACGGAGCCGAGGTGCTTGTTGGCGTCCAGCGACTGGAACGGCAGGTCTTTGCGAGCGCGGTGCGTGACGATCGCGAAGCTCTCGGGGGAGATACCGCGTGCGACCATGTCGTCGACGAGCTCTTCGAGGCGTGCCGCGGCATTTTCGAGGGTCGGATCGATGCGGACGCACGGGGAGAAGCGTGCGACTCCGAAGACGGTCTCGAGGCGACGGCAGACCTCTTCGATCGGCGCGCCTTCCGGATCCGTTCCGTCCGGCCCCTTCGTGTCACCTCGGCCGAGCTTGACGAGGAATCGCCCGTGCTTCGGCTGGACGCGGCACTGGCCGTTTTCGCCCGTCCCGAGACCCTTGAGGGCCGTGCGGATTCCCTTGGCGAGGCGGTTCTCGAAGAAGCGCCGATTGCCGCCCTTGAGGGCGATCTCGTCGTAGTGGACGAGCACGTGTGTCACGCAGAGGCTCGCGCGCGCGGTTTCGGGGCTTTTGTCCTTTTCGCTGTCAGTCACGACCGGTAGTCTTTCCGGCTTGGTTTGGCGGAGCAAACCCCAGAGGGTACCGAGAATCGGTGCCGGGAGAAAGGCGCATATGTCGACAGGCGACGAGAGGGGCCGACCGTGGATCGACGACGATCCCGCCGCGATGATCCCCGATGACGGCACGCCGGTCGTCCACCTGCGTACGTCCCGACCCGAACACTATCACCCCTTGATCTACCGTCGCCAGGTCGCCGATTTTCCGAATCGCCTGGCCCACGGGGCCGAGGTCCTCGTCGTCTCGTCGCAGGGGCACCCGCTGGGGCGTGGGTTCTTCCACGGTCGTTCGCAGATCGCCGTACGGCTCCTCACTTGGGATGTCACGGAGCGCCTCGATGAGGAGTTCCTTCGTCAGAAGCTCTCTGCCGCGGTCTCGCTCCGTCGAGATCTGCTACGACTCGACCGAACCTCGAACGCGTGGCGTGCCGTTCACGCCGAAGGCGATGGGCTGAGCGGGCTCATCGTCGATCGTTACGACGAGCTCGTCGTGGCGCAGCTCTACAGTCGGGCATTCTACGAGCGTCGTGAAACGATTCGAAAGATCCTTCTCGAGCTCTTCCCCGAGTCGCGCGTGATCTTCAGCGCTGACACGACCTCCTCGCGCCACGAGGGATTCGACGTGCCCGAGCCGGAAGGCGGCCCGGAGGAGATCGAGATCAACGAGGGGAAGATGCGCTTCCTCGTGAGCACGCGAGGGCACAAGACGGGCTTCTTTCTCGACCAGCGCGAGAACCGCAAGCTCTTCGCTTCGATGGTGCGCGGCCGCAAAGTCCTCGACGTCTGCTGCTACACGGGCGCCTTCGCGATCGCGGCGCGCACGCTCGGCAAGGCGCGACGCGTCGTCGCCGTCGATCTCGATGAGAAGGCGATCGCGCAGGCGAAACGTAACGCGCAGCTCAATCGGGCCTCGATCGAGTTCGTCCACCAGGACGGATTCGAGTATCTGCGCAACCAGCGGCACGCCGCCGAGCCCTTCGACGCCATCGTCGTCGACCCGCCCAAGTGGGCGACGAGCCGCGACCGCCTCGAGCAGGCCGAGCGTCGCTACGTCGACATCAACACGTATGCCTTCCGTGCTGTCGCGCGCGGGGGGCTCGTCCTCACGTGCTCCTGCTCCGGGCTCGTCAGCGAGGAAAAGTTCCTCCGCAACCTCCGCCACTCAGCCGAGCTCGCAGGGCGCAACCTCGAGATCCTCCACATCGGAGGAGCCGGCGCCGACCACCCGGTCTCGATCCACTGCCCCGAGTCACGGTATCTCAAGGCCGTGCTCGCGCGGGTCGTCTGACGATAGATCCCGAGTCACTTGATCAGAGAGCCGCATCGCCTCTTCTGGTCGAGATGGCTCCTCTGGAAAGACGCCAGAAGAGGGGAAACGCGGGGCACTTCGAGAGCGTCACGAACCCGATTTCGGTTTGGGCCCAGAGTCTGGTCCCGGCATCTTGCTCAGGCTCGGGCTTCGTTTCCGAGCCTGATTCCGAGCCGGTCTCCAATCCCGTCTTCCTCAGGCGGTCGCCGATCCCGCTTCGGCTCGTAGGCTCGCTTCGTGATCTCGCTCGGCGATCCAGCGTTCGCGATCTTCGTCTTCGCCTTCGACGCAAAACGCTCGGTGCTCGGCGACGACTTCGGCAACTCGATCGTAGAGCTCGGTCTTGTCGACCGTCGAGTAACGTAGGCTCGTTCGGCGATCAAGCACGTCGCTCGCGTAGACGGCGAACTCCGACTCGACCGCGTGGATGATTTCGGCACGCGTAATCTCGGCTCCGTCGAGGATCGGCTCGGCGAGAGCGGGGTCGCGTGCGTAGCGTTCGAGGATCCGTCGGAGTCGGGATCCGTGACGTCGGTAGAGACGCTCGAGCTCGGCGTCGGAGACGCCGGAGCGGGCGTGCTCCTCGAGCTTGCGGAGGAGGGCTTCGCGCCCGCCCTCGTCTCCGCCCGCCAGGGGGACATCGGCCGTACGGCAGGCCGAGTCGGGAAAGAGCTTGTCGACGACCTCCTCGGCGACGGCGCGGTAGGTCGTGTACTTTCCGCCGACGACCGACCAGACATCGTCCGACTCACGAACGATTCGGTGCGTGCGACTCGTCGAGCCCGCGCCCGCGCCGAAGAGACGGCCGAAGGTCTTCGCGAGGAAGCCGCTGCGTTTGGCGAGGGGGCGGATGCCGGCGAAAGTGCCGAGGATCTGATCGCGACGGATCTTCTGACCCGGTAGGACGCGTCCGACCTCGCCGATGAGGTAGTCGACCTCCTCCGGTGTGACCTCGAGGCTGTCAGCGGAGCCGTCGAACGGGGTCTCCGTCGTCCCGACGAGCGTGAACTCTTTCCACGGGATGACGAAGAAGACCCGGCCGTCCTTCGAGAGCTCCAGAAGCAGGCCCTGCTCTCCTGTCATCATCCGAACCACCAGGTGCACGCCCTTCGAGCGGACGAGAAGATCTTCCGGGGACCACGGACCGAGCGCGCGAACGACTCGACGTGCGTAGACGTCGTAACCCGACTGGTTCGTCTCGTCGCGAACGGTCAGTCGACAGCCGTGGCTTTCTTCTCGTGCGAGATCGACGACGCGAACGTAGTTGAACGCGCGGAATCTCGCCGGCGGTGACTCGTCGCGCGCCGAGAGCACGTTCGCCAGGGCAAGGCGTGCGTCATCCATGACGGCGTCGAAGTAGAGTCCGCCGCCCAAGAGGGCATCTCCCTCGATGCCCGGAACGGCCCCGGCGACATGCTCCGGATCGTAGAAGCGTGTCTTGCCGAGACGGCGACCGTAGCAGAGCGCGTCGTAGAGCCAGAGTCCGAGTCGAATCCAAGCGGGCTTCCTTCGGCCGTGCTCGTAGACGGGCAAGATGAACGACTGCGGCGTCACGAGGTGCGGAGCCGTTCGAAGCAGTGCCGCGCGTTCGCGGAGAGCTTCGTAGACGAGTCCGATCCGCAGCTGCTCGAGGTAGCGGATGCCACCGTGGATCATCTTCGACGAGGCGCTGGAGGTTCCCGAGGCGAAGTCGTCCTTCTCCAAGAGGATCACCGATTTCCCGCGCAGAGCCGCGTCGCGCGCGATCGAGACGCCGTTGATGCCGCCACCGATCACCGCGAGGTCGAAGGGACCTTCGGGAATCGGGGCTCGGGGGCGTCGCGAGGGAGCGCTCGACATGCTCTTAGCCTGGGCGGGTGCGGGGAAACTTCCCGAAAAATCGTCGATCGAGCGGCGCGAGCGGGCGAATTGCCTTATAGTCCCCGAACGGCCGTATTTCGGACTTCGGACTCGGCCGGGCAGCAGCGTGAGAGTGAACTTGGCTTTCGAGTTTGTGGAACATACCGGCGACACCGCGGTGCGCCTCGAGGCGAACGGGGCCGTCGAGCTGTTCCGAGAAGCCGTGCGGGCGATGCTCGCGCTCTACCTGGGTCGTGTTGAGGCTCCCGAGGAAACGGAGCGAGTGATCGTCGACGTCGCGCTCGAGGGCGAGGATGCCGAGCAGCTCCTCGTCGACCTCTTCGCCGAGCTGATCTGGCGATTCGATGTCGAGTCGCTGCTCGCCGTCGAGTTCGATGTGAGCGAACTCGAGACCTCGAGCGTTCCCGCGAAGCTCTCGGGAGCTCTGCGCGGCGTCCGGTTCGACCCGACCGTCCACGAGGTCGTTACCGAGGTGAAGGCTGCGACGTACCACGGCCTGTCGATCGAAGAAGAAAACGGAATCTACCGAGCGCAGGTCGTCATCGACCTTTGACGCGACCACGTCTCGGACCCATCCATTCGTAGGAACCCATCGCAGTGCAGTTTCGAAGCTCCTGGAACGATCAGCTCAAGCTCCAACGAATCGACGCGAACTCGTGGCGCATCCCGCGCGAAGGGCCGATGCACACGGACGGCATCGTCTTCGCCGACGATCGGCTGATGGAGAACCTCAAGGACGAC
The DNA here is from genome assembly GCA_964478085.1 of uncultured Planctomycetia bacterium. GTDB lineage: Bacteria > Planctomycetota > UBA8108 > UBA8108 > UBA8108 > CAYMLL01. Next base: position 2,248 of record CAYZGY010000052.1, on the reverse strand, counting down.
CGCTGCCTCGAGCAGGTCGCCAACGTCGCGTGCATGCCCGGCATCGTCGGTCCGTCGATCGGCATGCCCGACATCCACTGGGGCTACGGTTTTCCCATCGGCGGCGTCGCGTCGTTCGATCTCGACGAAGGGGTCATCTCGCCCGGGGGAGTCGGCTACGACATCAACTGCGGCGTGCGTCTTCTCTCGACGAATCTCCTCATCGACGACGTGCGTGATCGTGTGCCCACCTTCGTCCAGCGACTGTTCCAAAACGTCCCGAGCGGCGTCGGCAAGGCGCGCAAGGACCTGCGACTCGCCTCGAAGGACTTCCGCAAGCTCGCGACGACGGGGGCGCAGTGGGCGATCTCGAAGGGCTTCGGTGACGCGTCCGACCTCGAGTACATCGAGGAGGGCGGATGTCTCGAGGGTGCCGAGTTCGAGCTCGTCAGCGATCGCGCGTTCGAGCGTGGCCGTGCGCAAGTCGGGACGATCGGCAGCGGCAATCACTTCGTCGAGCTCGGCTTCGTCGATGAGGTCTACGAGCCCGAGGTGGCCGAGCGTATCGGTCTCCAGATGAACGGTGTCACCGTGATTATCCACACGGGATCCCGCGGGTTCGGTTATCAGATCTGTGACGATTACTTGCGCGTCCTCAACCGCGCCGCGTCGCGTCCTCGCATCGATCTTCCCGATCGCCAGCTCTGCTGTGCACCGCTCCGGAGCGACGAAGGAAAGCGCTACCTCGCGGCGATGTCCTGCGGTGCCAACTTCGCCTTCGCGAATCGCCAGGTGATCACGCACTGGGTCCGCGAGACCTTCGAGGGGGCTTGGGGACTGACGCCGCGCGAGCACGGCGTGCGGATCGTCTACGACGTCTGCCACAACATCGCCAAGGTCGAGAAGCACATGATCGACGGCAGCGAGAAGAAGGTCTGCGTCCACCGCAAGGGCGCGACCCGCGCCTTCCCGGCCGGGCATCCCGAAGTGCCGTCGGCGTACCAGCACGTCGGCCAGCCCGTCCTCGTGCCCGGCGACATGGGGCGCTACTCGTACGTGCTCGTCGGCAACGAGAACTCGCCCGACTTCACCTTCGCGAGCTGCTGTCACGGAGCGGGGCGTCGCTTGAGCCGCAAGAAGTCCCTCGCCGCGACGAAGAATCGAAAGATCGCCCAGGAGCTCAAGGAGAAGGGGATCCATGTCGCCGCGGCGAGTCGTCGAACGATCGACGAGGAGTTCCCCGAGGCCTACAAGGACGTCGCCGAGGTCGTCGACGTTGTCCACGGAGCAAACCTCGCGACGAAGGTCGCGCGCTTGCGACCCGTGGGTGTCATCAAGGGCTGATTCGTCACGCGAGCGCGAACGCTGTTCCGGCCGCCGCGAGCTGGACGGTCAAGTTGTCGAGCCCGTGTGGCGAGACCGCTTCGATGATCGTCGCGGCTCCGGCGACGGCTAACGCGATCGTGGCGGCTTGCGAGGTCGTGTCGACGCCTAGCGCTGCTTGCGTGAAGAGCACGAACGCCGCGATCAACGAAACGACGAAGACGGACGCGCTCCCCTCGATCGACCTCTCCGTCGGCTCGCTCGTCCCGAAGCTCGGTGTCCGGTAGCGGTGTCGTCCCCAACGTAATCCGACCGGCTCGGCGATCGCGTCACCGCATCCCGCGACGAGGTATCCGACCGCCGCGAGCGGCCCGAAGAGCCACGACGATGCGATGCCGCCGGCGACCGTCGCGGCGAACGGCACCACGACGAACATCGTCCGGCGCGGCGTATCCGACTCTCGAGCGATCGCCTCGTAGAACGGGTGTCCCTCGCCACGCCAGATCGCGAACGCGATCACGACCGCTCCGATGCCTCCGAGAAGGTTCACGGCGCGGACGTCGAGCGCGATCGAGAGTCCGCACGCAGCACCGAAGATCCCGAAGTGGAGGAACTTGCGCGTGAAGCCTGTGCGCACGCCTCGCTTCGTGTTTTTTTTTTTTAATTATACGTAGAGCTACTAGATCTACACGAG
>CAYZGY010000052.1:0-242 GCA_964478085.1 uncultured Planctomycetia bacterium | reverse complement strand
CCTGTGCGCACGCCTCGCTTCGTCTTCAGGTGACCGGCCAAGACGAAGAGCGACACGATCCACACGAACGCCGCCGGCGCGAGCCACGCGGAAGTCTCGAAAGGTGGAAGTGTCGGCGTCCAGGCGAGCAACGGAGCTCCCCGTGTTCTTTAGAGGCGCTTCTCTTTGCGACGCAGCTTGGCGCGGAGGATCATCTTGCGCAGGCGCATCGAGTTCGGCGTGATCTCGACGAGCTCGTCGTC
>CAYZGY010000051.1:10495-18178 GCA_964478085.1 uncultured Planctomycetia bacterium | reverse complement strand
GGTACACACGGAACTCGTGCAGGTGCGCCCATGAGGCAATCCGAGTCGTCTCATGCGCCACCGGGTACACACGGAACTCGTGCAGGAGGCAGCTCGACCGACTCTTCCCCACTGCGGACGAACGAGATGCGATGCCGTGCGAGAGAGATCACCTGCGTCGACGCGTTGTAAAGCTCGAGCCAGCCGTCTCCGTCCTCGTCGATTCGAATCTCGTTGATCTTGAGGCTCGCGTCGATGGCGGGGACGGGAAGCTTCACCGTCGAGATCAAGCGGGGATGGACGGCGAAGTCGGCATCGCTTCGCAGGACATTGTGGGCCTGAACCGCGAGGATATTGTCGTCCTCGAAATCGTCCGCCGAGATTCGATAGTAGAGTGTCCGTGAGGCGTCGTGAGATCCCGTCGCTCGTGCGTCGAATGCGATGTCCTGTCCGACCCAACCGAGACGCGAGCGGGCGATCTCTTCTCCGTTCAAGTAGGCGACGAAGCCATCGTCGAAGTTGATCGCGAGGAAGAGCTGCCCGCTGTCGAGACCATCGAGGCTCGGTCGTGGGAACCGTTTGCGCAGGAACAGCGACAGGTACTGGCCACGCATGCCGGTGATCGGCGTGGCGATCAGGTTCGCGGCCGGGGAGCCCGTGAGTCCGTACCCGAAACCGCTCTCGCCGGTCTCCCAGTCGTCGTCGTCGTGGTCGAGATCCCGCCAGTCATCGAAGGGAGACGTCGGCGAGGATCGTCCGCGGTGAAATCGCCAGGATGAGTGCTCGGGAAGGACGTCGAGCTCGAGCGTGTCGGCTGCACCGCCGAAGTTCGCGCGACCTGGCGTTCCGCCCGGCTGCTCGCTGAACGTCCAGCTCTCGCTCTCGGTGACGTCGTCGTAGAGACCTCGCAGCGCGAGCGTGTGGCCCGTTCCGTCGGCCGCGTGAGGCCAGCGTCCGGCGTCGTTGTAACGAAAGGAAACTGCCGGGACGCCCGCGTGATTCGCGAGCGTGAGACGTTCGCCGCCGTTGTCGAGCCGACCCGTGAAGTTCCCGACGGCGTGGACGCCGGGATAGGCTTCGCGGAAGGCTTCGACGTCGGCCGCGACGACGAGGTACGAGCGTCCTTTCAGAAGGGTGCCGGAGGGAAACTCGTACGCGATTCCCATCGAGAAGTGATAGCCACTGAGATCGAAGGGCGATGGATCTTGGTTGTAGATTTCGACGAACTCGAGGTTCGGTCCGGCGATCCCCTCTCCGGCCTCCGGGTCGAGACGTGGGTGGTAGTGAATCTCGGTGATCGTGACACCGAAATTGAGCGCGCGTACGGCATCCGAGGGCATCGCGGACACGATGAGGCAAGCGAGCAGCGCGAGACGCGGTAGCGATCGAATCGACACGTGGACCTGATCTCGAACGAAGAGTGGGACCCAAGCCGCCCTCAGAATCGATCCTCCCCGAGGATTTCGGGCGCGGACCTCTATTTTCGAGCGCTCGGGCGGCTGCGTCAATCTCCGCGCTCGGGTTCGAACGTCTGGAGCTCGACGCTTCGAGCGACGATCTGCCGGAGCTCGTCGAGATCGCGGACTCCGCCCGTCGCGAGGTGCTGCAGGAGGACGTTTCCCGTGGCCGTCGCCTCGACGGGGCCCGCGAGGACGGGTTTTCCGAGGGCGTCAGCGGTCAGCTGGTTGAGCAGGCGGTTTTGACTCCCGCCACCGACGACGTGGACACGTTCGAGCTCTGTTTCGGTGATCTTCGCGGCGTCTCGAACGACCTCGCCGTAGCGATGCGCGAGCGATTCGAGGACGAGGCGAACGACCGCGCCGTGTTCGGACGGAGGGCTCTTGCCTTGCTCGCGAACGACCTCCGCGATGCGCGATGGCATGTCGCCGGGTTGCGCGAAGCGCGGGTCGTCGGGATCGATGCGAGCCTCGGCCGGAGCCGCGCTCGCGGCGAGTCGCGTGAGCTCGGCGTAGTCGAGATCGACACCTTCTTTCGCCCACGTTCTTCGGCACTCTTGAACGATCCAGAGGCCTGTGATGAGTCGCAGGAATCGCGTGCGTCTCGCGACGCCCGCCTCGTTCGTGAACTGATGATCGCGAGCATCGGGTGAACGGTGGCTCGAAGCGAGCTCGAGTCCGAGAAGCGCCCACGTGCCGCTCGAGAGGAACGCCCAGCTTCCATCCGCAGCAGCGGGCACGCTCGCGACCGCGGCGGCGGTGTCGTGACTGGCCGCAGCGATGATCGGAGGGGCGGTCGCGAGTCCGCAATCTCGCGTGATCTCGGGAAGCAGCTCGCCCGTGATCGTTCCCGGCTCGACGACCTCGGGAAAGATCGCGCGATCGAGCCCGAGCGTGTCGGCGAGCTCGAGATCCCATTCCTGCGAGTTGCCATCCCCGGCAGCCGCTCGGAGCATTTGCGAAGTGCTCGCGAGCGTCCTTTCGGCGACAGGGCGCCCGCCGAGGAAGTAGGCGACCAGATCCGCCATCAGCAGGAAGCGGTCCGCCGCGCCGAGAAGCTCCGGAGACTCTTCCTGCATCGCAAAGAGTTGGAAGAGCGTGTTGATCTCGAGGCTCTGGACGCCCGTACGATTCCAGAGCTCGTCGTTCGAGATGCGCTCGGTGACGCGCGGGAGAGTTCCGAGGTGGCGGGCGTCCCGATAATGCACCGGATTCTGCAGCAGCTGTCCCGATCGATCGAGCAGTCCGAAATCGACGCCCCAGCTGTCGACCGCGATGCCGTCGATCTGCGAATCGCTCAGCGCGGCCGCACGCCGAATCCCTTCGACGACTCCTGCGAAGAGCCTCGGGAAGTCCCAGTAGAGCCGTCCACGCAGCATGACGGAGACGTTCTCGAAGCGATGAGCCTCTTCGATCTCGACACGATCGTCGCGCACGCGACCGATGACGGCACGGCCGCTCTCGGCGCCGAGGTCGATCGCCAGGTAGGTCTTCTCGCTCGAGCTCATCGCGGGCTCCCTCTCTTGCAGAACTTTCGCGCTGGAGGATAATACCAAACCACAGCAACGCAGCACAGGCGATCGAAACTCCTCCAGGGGACGGACACGTGTCGAAAAGCGTCGTTATTTTTCTGCCGGGCGATTACCGCGAACTTCCGAACGAGTGGGCTCTTCCGCAGGTCAAGGCCACGGTAAACAACCTCCAGACGGCCCTCAGAATGCGCGGGCCCAAGCCGAAGCTAATCCACACGTACCTGACGCGACCGGACCTCTCGATCTCGAAGCTCGGTCCGATCGACGACCCGATGGTCGGCGTCTTCGTCCACTGGACCTACGGCCCGCACACCTGTGACGGTGTCGTCGGCAAGGAGTCGCCGCTCCTTCTCGCGAGCAACTTCTCGGGCACTTGGCCCGGTCTCGTCGCGCTTCTCAACACGGGGGCGTGCCTCGAGAGCGTCGGGCGCAAGTTCTCGCGCATCTGGAGCGACTCGTTCGACTGGACTCGCGACAAGCTCTTCATGGAGCGACTCGAGGAGTGGACGAGCACGGGGGCGATCCGCTACAGCGAAGACGAGCTCCACTACAGCGCCGAGGTGACGCCCGAGGCGAAGAAGCTCGCCGACAAGGTCGTCGCGGACATCCGCAAGCGTCGCATCTTGGCGCTGATGCTCGGCGACACGTCGATGGGAATGATCAACGGCTACTTCGGTGCGCGCCTCCTGAGCAAGATCGGCTTCGCCGAGCACAAGGTCGATCAGTCGTGGCTGCTCGACCGCGTGACGCGCGTCAAGGAAAGTCGCGTCGAGAAGGCGTTCCAGTTCTGTCTCGACAAGGGTGTCAAGTTCCACTGGGAAGAGGAGGACGCCGAGGACTTCACCGACGAGGCGACGAAGGAGCAGCTGCGCATGTACCTCGCGGTGCTCGACCTTCTCAAGGAGTTCCAGGCCGACTGTCTCGGCTGGCAGTACCAGCTCGGTCTCATTCCGCTCCTGCCACCGTCCGACTTCTGCGAGGGCCTGCTCAACTCGGCGTGTCGTCCCGAATCATCGGGCGATCCGGTCATCACCGCGACCGAGGCCGACCAAGGCAACCTCGTGCCGATGGAGCTGATGAAGCGCATCCTCAAGCGCAAGAAGATGGAGTCCGCGGTGATGTTCCACGACGTCCGCTGGGGCGGCGTGCACAAGAACCGCTTTCTCTGGGTCTTGCTCAACTCGGGATCCTGCGGCGCGTACGCGTTCAACCACGACCGGGACTCGCTCAAGGGCGTCCACTCGTACCGTCAGCCAGCGGGCTACTTCCCGATTCCGGGTGGCACGTTCGCCGGCGAGAGCAAGCCGGGCCCGATGACGTGGGCGCGCGCGTACATCAAGGACGACGAGCTCTGGATGGACATCGGCACGGGCAAGGTGCACAAGCTGCCGCCGAAGGTGCGCGACGAGTGGTGGGAAGGCACGACGCGTCAGTGGCCGTTCATGGCCGCCGATCTCAACTGCTCGCAGGAGGCGGTCATGGCGCACTACATGTCGAACCATATCGCCGTGGCGTACGGAGATATCTTCAGCGAGATGGTCTCCGTCTGCCAGCAGCTCGGCTTCAAGATCCGCGTGATGCGAGGCTCGAGCCGAATCAAGTAGCCTCGGCTCACGGTCCACAGCTCGACGTTCTCTCGAAATCCGGCCTCCCTCGACGCCCGATACGAGATTGACGCCTTCCCGACGTTCGCCTACTTCTGCAGGGTCTTCCAAGGCTCGAGCCCCGGCCACTTTCCGTCGACGATGGGCATCAGCTTCATCTTCTTCGGGTCGATGACCACATGACGCACCTTGCGACGCTTCCACGTGTAGGTCGTGTGGACGAGCCCATCCTTCGTCTGGATGACGGCCGGGTACGAGAACTCGCCGCGCGAGTTCTCGAGCACGACGGCGGCGTCCCAGCTCTTGCCGTCCTTCGAGACGGCGACGTTGAGGAGCTCTCGCGCACGTGGGTGTGTCACTTGCCGCCAGCGGGTGTGGTTGTAGACGAGAAGCTGTCGGCCGTCCTGGAGAGTCACACCGTCGGCGCCGGCGCTCGGGTTCGGAAGGGGCGAGCGTTCGAGCTTCGACCACGTCTTGCCGCCGTCCTTCGACCAGGTCTCGGCGAGGACTCCCTGTGTGCTCCGGCAGAGCGCCTGAATGCTGCCGTCCTTGTAGACGAGGAGAGTCGGCTGAATCGCGCTGAATTCCTTGCCGTCGTGAATCGCGCCGTGGTGCTTCCACGTCTTGCCGAGGTCTTTCGTCGTCTCGAAGTGGACGCGCCAGCCTTCGTGCTCGGTGCTCGATCCGCAGAGGAGCGTGCCGTCCGCGAGCAGGATCGGCTTGCTCCGTACGGTACCGAGGATCGACTCTGGCAATCGCCGCTGCTTCGTCCACGTCTTGCCGCCGTCGCTCGACTCGCACATCTCTCCCCACCACGTGCTCGGGCTCGGGCCGACCTTGAAAAAGAGGAGCAGCGGTCCCTTCTTCGCTTGGTACAGAACCGGGTTCCAGCAGGGGTGGCGCTCGCTCGCGTTCTGGACGCCATGGCCGCCGCTCGCGGGGGCGGTCCAGCGACCGTTCTCTTGACGGGAGACCCAGATCTCGACGTCGGGGTTCTTCTCGGCCGTGCCTCCGAACCACGCGACGACCAGGTGTCCGGCCGTGGCCTGCTCGATCGTCGAGGCGTGGCACTGCGGGAAGGAGGCCTTCTCGTAGATGAATTCGCGAAGGACGACGCCGGGCTCCTCGGCGAGAGCGCTCGTGAGCGGGGTGAGGAGGGCGATCGTCAGCAGCAAGCGTTTCATTCCGTCTTCTGTCCTTTCAACGAAAGAGGTCGATACAGCCGATGTGGATCGTCTTTGAGTTCTTCGGCAGATAGAGGAGCCCGTGACCTCGTGATTCTGGCCGATATCAGGGCGCTGTAAAGGGTCGGGGGCCGCTGAAATCGATGAAGCAGGTGCGACGATTTGACCGGCCATTCGGGTCTTGAAATACATGAAAAGTCTCTTATCACTGTATCTTAGGTCTTCATTCCGACCGACCGGTCGGTTCTGATGCCCGTCCGAAGCCCGAACACTCACAGCGAGGCCGCCTTGCCGAAAGACCCGAGCACCGCAAGCTCCGGGAGCCCCGTCGCGTCCGGATCCGCCCGGCGAGAGGATCTTCTACGTGGCGCGACGCTCGCCTTCCTCGAGGGAGGATTCCAGGCGACGACGATGCAGCGCGTCGCCGATGCGTGCGGCGTCGGAAAGGGCACGCTCTACGAGTACTTCTCCTCGAAGGAGGACCTCTTCATCGAGGTCTGTCTCAGCGACTTCGACCCGGACAGCGAGTCGATCGAGGAGACCTTCCGAAAGAGCGAGGATCCCGCGGGGACGCTCACGTTCGTCTTCGACGCGATCCTCGACGGCCTGCCGACGATCCTCGAGCGCATGCCGCTCTACTTCACCCTCTGGGCGCGACTCTCCTACGACGCGCGCTACCGCGAGCCGTGCCACCAAGGCATGCGCGATCTCTACCGCGGCTTCCGCGAGGCTCTCGCGCGCGGGATCGCGAGGGCGCAGGAACGCGAGGCGATTCGCAAGGACCTCGACCCGCGCGACATGGCGTCCGTGCTGATGTGCGCGATCGACGGCTATACGTACCTTCAAGTCTTCTCGGGGCGTGAGGTCGACTTCGATCGGCTGCGCGCCACCTTGCGGACGATGCTCTTCGACGGCATGGAGCTCGATGTTTCCGCGATCGACGGGAGGAACGATGACTCGCAAGATCGCTAAGACGAGACGATGGGGGCGGCTCGCGCCCGTCTCGATTCTCTGCGTTTTGATGCTGAGCGCATGCCTCGTGCCGCGTCGTGTCGAGACTCCGCCGAAGCTTCCTGGCGCCGAGCGCGCATCCGATCCGCTCGATTTCCCTCCTGCGCGCGACCCGGACTCTTCTCGGGGCTCCGTTCCGACATCGAAGCGCTTCGACCTGCTCGAGCTTCAGCGCGCCGCGCGGCTGAGCAATCCGAACGTCGAGGAATGGAACGCGCTCGTCGCGGCGGCGGAGGCTCGATCGCGGCAAGCGCGCAGCCTCTACTTTCCGATGCTCTCGACGTCGGGGCAGTTTCTTCGTCTCGAGGAGGAGATCGCCTTTCGCGATCCGGTCGGCAACTCGATCGTCGTGCAGGACCGCGACACGTACACGCAGACGACGACGCTCGGATACGAGGCGTTCGATTGGGGGAAGCGGCACCATCTCCATCAGGCGAGCCAACAACGAACGATCGGCACGGCAGCGCAGCGCCGTCGAGCTCTTCAAGGGCTCGACTTCCGGGCGGCGAGCTTCCTCTACTCGATTCTCGAGGCACAGCGCGATCGAGAGGTCGCTGAGGCGTCGGTGAAAAGCCTCGAGGGAGCGCTCGCCCGCGCGAGAGAGTTGCGCGGCGTCGATCGTGCGACCGAAGCGGACGTGCTCGTCGTCGAGGCAAATCTCGAGCGACGACGCTTTCAGGTGCGGCAGCTCGAGGATCTCACGCAGCGACTCGAGGACGATCTTCAGCGCCTCTTGGGAGTGCGGTCGGGTCCGTCGATCTTGCTCGTCGATCCCGAAGGGCTACCCGAGCGAATTCTTCCCGGGGACGATGACGACCGAGCGCTCGACGCCCCGGTGTTCCTCGAGACGGCCCATCCCTGGATCGAGCACGCCTTCGAGACGCGTCCCGAGCTGCGCGCGCTCGACGCCGAGGGC
>CAYZGY010000051.1:5769-10485 GCA_964478085.1 uncultured Planctomycetia bacterium | reverse complement strand
GGCACACGAAGCGCTCGAGAACGCACGAACCGCCGAGATGGCCGCGTACTTTCCGAGCGTCGGTCTCTTCGTTCAGCACCAGTACTCGACGACCGAGAGCGCCTTCGCGAGTCAGGACATCTTCTCGGGAGGTGTCAACGTCGCGTGGGATCTCTTCAGCGGGCTGCGTCGCTCGGCTCGCATCGACGAGCTCGAGGCCGAGGCTCGTGTCGTCGCGGCGCAGCACGAAGGACTGCGACTCGAGGTCGTCAACGAAGTTCGCGATGCCGTGCGTTCTCTGCGTCTCGCGTACGAGGCGGTCGACGTCGCCGCAAAGGTCGTCGAGCACGCGCGGGAGAATCACAAGCGCGTGGACGCGCTCTTCGACGGCGGCCGAGCCACGGGCCAGGAGCTGCTCGAGGCCGAGAGTCTGCTACGCACCGAGGAAGCCCGAGCCAACCGGGCCCGTTACGGAGTCTACCGTGCGATCGCTGCGCTGCGTTTCGCGACGGGGCTCGACTACGACGAGGAGCTCGAACGATGAGCGAGCCGGTATCCGAACAGCACCAGAGGATCGAGGTTCCTTCCGTCTCGAAGAAGGTCTGGGTCATCGTGACGCTTCTCGCGATCGCGGCAGCCGTCGGGTTCTTTTCCTACGGCAGCTCGTTGATCCAGCAAGACGCAGCGGCGAAGCGAGAGCAGGTGAGCGAGCCCGAGGAGTACGTGCCCGAGGTCGCGACGCTACGACTCGAGGCGAAGAAGGTGAATCCGGTCGTCGAGGCGACGGGTTACTTGCGCTCTCCCGCGACGATTCGCGTTCCTGTCGAGACGAACGGCAAGCTGCTTCGCAAGCTCAAGGAAGAGGGCGACGCGGTCGAGAAAGACGAGCTCATCGCCGAGATCGACGAGTCGGTCTGGACGCGTCGGCTCGATGCGACGACCGCGCGAGAGACGTCCCTGAAGGCGCAGCTCGAGTACGTGGCCAAGGAGCTCGAACGCGAAGAGGAGCTCGAGCGTCGTGGCGTCGGTCGTCTTGCCGACAAGGATCGTTGGCTCGCCGAGAAGCGCCGCGTCGACGCAGCGCTGCTCGAGAACGCCGCGGTGCTCGCGGAGACGAGGATCTTCCTCGAGAAGTGCAAGATTCACGCATCGACGGACGGTGTTTGGTTTCGAGACCTGGCCGAGGAGGGGGAGTACCTCGTCGCCGGCACGCCGCTCGGTCTTCTGCGAAGTCTGACGAGTCTCGAGCTCGAGGTCGAGGTCGCCGGGCACGTGCGCCTCGCTCTCGAGAGGGGCGCCAGGGTCGATGTCGAGGTGCTCGACGTCGACACGACCCTCACGGATCTGCCGCGAGTGATCGAGGGCTGCACCGTGAAGACGCTCCCCGCGGGAAGCTCGGAGGCGTCGCGACGCTTTCCGGTCGTCGTCGAGGTCCCCAACGCGGACGAGCGCTGGCTGCCGGGACTCTTCGCGAAGGTGCGCTTCACGCTTCCGCGGAACGACTCGATCTTGCTCGTTCCGAAGGAGTGCGTCTTCGACTACTACGGACGTAAGGCCGTCTACCTGCTGGTGGGAGGAGGCGACGCGCTCTTCTCGAAGCTCCGCTACGTCGACGTCGCCGAGGTCGAGGATCATCCGGGCAGCTGGCGCGTCGTCGATGGTCTCGAGCCCGGTGAGCAGCTCATCGTCGAGCCCGTCCGGCAACTCTCTCCCGATGCGATCGTGCGTCTGCGCGGGACGAACTCGGAGAGCGGTTCATGAGAGCGCTCATCGATCTCGTTCTCAAGCAGCGCATCCTGATCAATCTCCTCTTCGTGCTCTTCATGGGCATCGGGCTTGCGGTGTACTCGCGACTGCCCGTCGACTCGTGGCCCGAGGTGAGCCTCGACGAGGCTTGGATCACGACGTACTGGGACGGGGCCGGTTCCGACGAGGTCGAGCGGCTCGTCACGAAGAAGATCGAGGACGAGATCGAGGACGTGGCCGGCGTCGACCGCATCACGAGCTCGTCGCAGTCGAACTTGAGCTTCATCGACGTCAAGTTCAACGAGGACCTCGACGAGCAGACGCTCGAGATCGCGTTCAACGATCTCCGCACCGCGCTCGACCGAGTCGTCGATCTTCCCGATGATGCCGAGCAGCCGATCTTGCAGCGGCTGACGACGAACGAGGTCTGGCCGCTCTTCTCGGTCGTCGTCTCGGCGCCCGATCCGAGCGTCTCGGAGATGACGCTGCGAGAGACGGCGCGCGAGCTGCGCAAGGTGCTCTCGGATGTCGACAGCGTTCAGCGTGTACGCTTCAACGGACTTCGCGAGCGCGAGGTGCACGTCCTCGTCGATCGCCTGAAGGCTCGACAGCTCGGCGTCGGTCTGACCGAGATCGTCGCGGCGCTCAATCGAACCAACCGTCCGCATCCGGCCGGCTCGAGCGAGACGACGGGCATTCGGCGCATCGAGTCGGCCGACGGCACCTCGTCGTTCGCGCGCGACGAGGTTCGCATCAAGTTCGACGACGAATTTCGCGATCCGCAGGAGCTCCGCCGTGCGATCGTCCGCAACGTGCCCGGCGCCGCGCCGATCCGCATCGAGGACGTCGCACGCGTCGAGTCGGGCTTCGAGCGACAGGTCATGATCCCGCGCATGAACGGTCACCTCGCGGTCGTCCTCGACGTCGCGAAGGAGACCGGAGGCGACACGATCAGCTTGCGGGAGGCGTGCGGCGTCGCCATCGAGGAGTTCAAGAAGATCGCGCCGAAGGGCATCGAGTTCGAGGTCGTCGGCGATCAGTCCGAGATCGTCCGCAGCCGCTTTGCCGTGCTGCTCGAGAACCTCTTCCTCGGCGTCATCTTCGTCTCGATCATCCTCTTCTTCGCGCTCGGGCTCCGCAACGCCCTCATCGCGCTCATCGGTTTGCCGTTCGCGTACGTTTGTTGTTTCGTGTTCTTCCCGTCGCTCGACGTCACGATCAACAACCTCTCGCTCTTCGGGCTCGTCCTCGTCGGGGGCATGCTCGTCGACGACGCGATCGTCGTCATCGAGAACATCTACCGTCACATCGAGAAAGGCGGGGACGTCCTCGAAGCCGTGAGGCGCGGCACGTCCGAAGTCGCCTGGCCCGTGACGAACGCTTGCCTGACGACGGTTGCGGCGATGTGCCCGCTGCTGCTTCAAGGCGGGGTCGTCGGCAAGTTCTTCAGCTTCATTCCGAAGGTCGTGATTCTCGCGCTGATCTTCTCGGTGATTCAGTGCGTCTGCGTCTTGCCCGTTCACTACTACGACTTCGGAGCGAAGCTTCGTGGTGGCGCGAACCGCTTTCTCCATCGTGCGCGCACGAGCTTCTTTCGCTGGTGTTCTGGGATCTACACGCGAGTGCTCGCGGTCGTCCTGCGCTTTCGCCTCGCGTTCTTGTCGATGGCGGCCGGGCTCAGCGTGCTCGTCGTCGGGCTCTACACCCAGGTCCCCGAGGATCCCTGGGTCAGCGACTTCAACGTCGTTTTCGTGACGCTCAAGTGTGATCCGTCGTACAGCCTCGAACGCACGGACGCGGCAGGAAAGCTCGTCGAGAAGGAGATGGAACAGCTGCTCGAGGGCGGAGCGATCAAGAACTACTACTCGGTGTCGGGCTTCCGCATGACGTCCGACGGCGTGTTCATACGTCGGCCCAATGCCGCTTTCTTCATGGCGACCCTCGTCGACAAGCGTGAGACGGGTGAAGACTCCGACGCGCTGATCGAGCGCATTCGAACGAGCTTCGCGAAGCGACTCGCTGCTCAGGACGAGCACCGTGTGGTCGCGTGGGAGGTCTTCCCGCCGCACGACGGTCCGCCGATGGGCAAGCCGGTCGCCGTGCGCATCGAGTGCAACGACTACCTCAAGGCGAAGAAGATCGCCGAGGAGATGAAGGGGGAGCTCCGGAATATGAAGGGCGTCCGCGACGTCGGCGACAACCTCGACGTCGGCCCGCGCGAGTATCGCTTTCAGGTCGACGCGGACCGCGCGGGGCGGCAGGGCTTCTTCCCGCAGGATCTCGCGCTCGCGTTGCGCTGTGCGAATGACGGTCTCGTCGCGGGGAGCTTCAAGGACCGTGTGCTCGACGAGGATGTCGACATCCGAGTCATCTACGACCCGAAGGACCGCTCGAATCCGAACGAGCTCCTCGTCGCCGACGTTGGTTCGCTCGCCGCGGGCGGAGACTCGCCCGTCGCGAGTCTCGTGCCCGTCGGCGAGATCAGCTCCGTCGCGGTCGAGCGTCCGTACGCGAGCCTCTATCACTACAACACGCGCCGTACGGTGCTCGTGACGGCCGACGTCGACAACATCACCGTGTCCGGGACCGACGTGAACGAGCGGCTTCAAAAGCTCTTCGAGCACGTCCCCGAGCAGAATCCCGACGTGCGCCTAACCTTCGGGGGCGAGTTCGAGGAGAACAAGAAGAGCATGGAGCAGCAGAAGCAGAGCTTCGGCATCGCGGTCGTGTTCATCTACGTTCTGCTCGCGGCGCAGTTCAAGAGCTACCGCCAGCCGATCGTCGTCATGGCTGTCGTGCCCTTCGCGGTGCTCGGCGTTCTCTTCGGTCTGTGGATCCGCAACCAGCCCTTCACGAACTCGACGATGATCGCGATGATGGGGCTCGCGGGGGTCGTCGTGAACGACTCCCTGATGCTCGTCGAGTTCATCAACTTGCGTCGTGCCGAGGGGCTCGAACTCGAAGGTAACGGTGATCGCCGCGCCGGGCCCC
>CAYZGY010000051.1:5322-5759 GCA_964478085.1 uncultured Planctomycetia bacterium | reverse complement strand
CGAGGGCATGGAGCGGATGCAGGCGATCTTGACGGCGTCGCGCGAGCGTTTCCGTCCGATCCTCTTGGCGGCGAGCACGACGATCTGCAATCTCATTCCGCTCGCGTTCGGGCTCGGAGGGTCGAGTCCCGTTTGGACTCCGTTCGCGGTGAGCATCGTCTTCGGCATGGGAGTCGCGAGCGCGATGACGCTGTTCATGGTCCCCGTGCTCTACAGCCTCTTCGAGCGTAAGTGAGCGTCGCCGGCGACAAACGGATCGCTTCGAGTTAAGATCAGAGGAGCATGAGTTCTCCGAGCAATCCAGTCGAGGTCTCCTCGTACCTCGTTCGTGCGCACGACGCGCTCGCGTACCGCGCCGATTTCCGACCGATCTTCGAGGACTTCGAGCTCCACACGCTCGCACACTCGATCGAGCTCGATCCATTTGCTCGCCAGCT
>CAYZGY010000051.1:0-5312 GCA_964478085.1 uncultured Planctomycetia bacterium | reverse complement strand
GTCCACGACGGTCTCGTCGCGGTCGGCCTGCACATGGTGACGCGACGGCTCGACGAGCACCTCGCTTGGACGATCAGCATCCAAGAGCCGCCCCTCAATCTGTTCTTCACGGCCGACGTGGGCGCCGGAGCGCTCGTCGGCAGGGCCTTTCTCGATCACGTGCAGAAGCACGAGGGGAATCTCTTCTACGCCGAGACGAAGGTCGGCGAGCGTGAGCCGCGCCGCTCGACGGTCGAGGTCGAAGGGGTCGACATCCTCGCGATGGTCGAGTGGTACTACCGCAAGAGCGAACAGCTCCCGGGGCGTTTCTTCGTTCGCGACGACGCGATGGTGCTCGTCCAGGCGCTGCCCGAGACCGACATCGAATGGATCGAGGGGCTCGATCGCGACGCCGCCTTCGCGCTCTTCGAGCTCGACGGCACGGGGCGACTTCACGTGCGCCAGGTCGCTTGGCATTGCGGCTGCGACAAGGAGAAGATCCTTCGCGTGCTCGCGAGCCTCTATCAAGCCGACACCGAGGAGCTCTTCCAGGGCGATCCTGCCGTCGACGCGCAGTGCCCGCGCTGCGGCGGCGAGTTCGCGATTTCGCGCGAGGAGTACGAGGAAGTGCAGCGGGGGAGCTGAGGATGACCTCAGGGAGCGCGAGGGAATCGGAGGGTGCGGGTCGCGTCGAGCGAATCTGGGTCAAGCGCGCGCACCGCGGCGTTCTCGACTCGAAGGACGAGGTCGAGCTCGTCGCCGGTCAGGGGATCGTCGACAACGCCGATCTGGGCGGCAAGCGTCAGGTGACGATCATCGAGGCCGAGCGCTGGACCCACGTCAACGCGGAGCTCGGCACGGATCTCGACCCTTCGGTGCGCCGCGCCAATCTTCTCGTCTCGGGCATCCGGCTCGAGGGCACGCGAGGGCGAACGCTTCTCATTGGCGATTGCCGATTGCTCGTCCGCGGCGAAACCAAGCCGTGTAAGCTGATGGACGACGTCGCGCCGGGATTGATGGACGCGATGCGGCCCGAGTGGCGCGGCGGGGTCTACGCGGAGGTGATCGAAGGCGGCACGATGCGGAGCGGGGATTCGGTACGATGGATCTGACCGGCGAGATCTTGTTCGTCGTCCAGCTGATCTGTTTCGGCTGTTTCTTTGCGTTCTTCGAGGCTGGACAGGGCGAGCGAATCCAGGGGGGGAAACGTCGGGCCGTGCGATCCTTCGCATCGCGTTGCGAAACGTTGCGGTCGTGCTCGCGTCGTTGTGTCGCCGACTCGCGCGATGTTCTCGACGAAGTTATTCGGCGACAGATCGGGGTTGGCGACGAAGGGCTCATCGCCGCGACTCTGATAGGGACTGTCGAGGATGTCTCGAGTGATGTTTCCGACCGTCGCATGAACGCGTCCGTGCCCCGGAATCGGTCTCGGATCTTGGGTAAGCTGCTCGAGTCGCGCGCGAATGTCGGGGTCGCCGTGTGCGAGGAGCGAGTTCACGGCGAGGGGGATGCGGGCGAGGTCGTCGCTTTCGATGATCGCGAAGAGCGGCTTCAAGAAGCTCGGGTGGGGCCAGTCGATCGTGAGGAGGAGGTAGTCCTCGAACGAGCGCCCGTTCTCGTCGAGCTCGTCTCGACGTCTTGCGCGAAGCGTTCGAGCCCGAAGTCGCCGGCCGGCTCCGGTTCGCGAAGCAGGAAGCTGGTGATTGCGAAGCCGAGGATCGAGAGCGCGATGATCGCGATGATGCCGATCACGGCGGCGCCGTATCCCTTGAGAGCGGCGCGTGGTGCCATGCGTATCTCCTATCGGCGTCGTGCTCGTTCGAGCGCCTGTTTCCATTCGGGTAGGCGATCGCGAAAGGGGGAGAGGTTTATGGCGGAGCTCCCAAGGTAGACCTGATCCGAGGAGTCCCGGCGCCGCCAGGCTTCGAGTCGATCTCGGTCTTCGCCGCGAGCCGTCAGCATGAGGTAGGAGATCGACAGCACGCGAGGAGTCGGACCGCGGGGACGCTCGGTCGACGACTCAGGAGGCGGCGAGCTGTTCTCGACCTTTTGCAGGGCGTAGTCACGACCGGCGTCGCTCCCGAGTGCCGCGAGTCCGAGGAGGAGGTAGGCGATATCCTCCTCGCTCAGCTCATCGGCTTCCCGTCTCGCGAACAGTCTCTCGAATCCGGCACGAAGTCGAGCTCTGCCCACGAGCGGGAAGGGTTGAAGGCAACGGTCCATGAGATCCTGGCGTACCTTGGAGCTCAGGTCGGGCCAGGCCTGCAGGACCGGCTCGAGCTCGAGGACGAGCCCGCGGTGGAGGAGCCAGAGCGTCGCCTGCAAGCGAATGCTCGCATCGTGAGATTCGAGTCCTCGAAGAGCCCTCTCGACCGTGATGAGCTGAGTGTCGTTGTCCCCGGGGCACATCTCGCTCAGCAGGCTCGACGTGATCGCGGCGTTTTCGATCGTCTCGAACGGGGGGGAGCTCCATTCCGAGTCGATCCATTCGATCGATTCTCGAATCAGCTCGCCGACGGTGACCTCCGAGGTCCTCGGTCGTTCCGGTTGCCCTCCGTCGTCGCGGTAGCGTTCGACCTGAGCGCGCAGCTCGGGGTCATCGTAGAAGAGCAGACTCGACGCCGCTGCCGCGCGAATGTCCGGATCGCTCTCGCCGAGGAGTCGAAGGAGCGGCTCGCGGAAACGCTCGTGCGGCCAGATCGTCGCGATCCTGCGGAGCGCCGGGTCGAAGTGGAGCCCGTCCTCGTCGGTCTCGTCGCGGCGATCGGGAGGCAGTCGGAGGAGAGCCTCGACACGTTCGGCGAGCCGGTCGAGCTCCGGGTACTTCGACTTCGGTGCCGGGTCGTGCTGCGACCACTGAAAGACCGCGAAGCCGCCGATCGCGAGCGCGGCGATGCCGATCGCGATCGTTCCGAAGCGAGCTGGAGAGACCCTCGTTCGCGACATCACGAACCGAGCTCCAGGTGGCGTTTCCAGTACGCGACGATCCCGCCGACGATGATCGAGTCGGAGAGCTGGAAGAAAGCCGAGTCTCGAACGAGGACGCGTCGGCGCAAGAGGTTTCCCAGGGCGACGGCACCGATCGCGACAGCACCGAGCCTTGCGCGGGGGGGGCGCTGCGACCAATGCCACGCCGCGGCGACGACGATCCCGATCGCGACGATGCCGACGATCAGCGTGGCGCTTCGGATCGAGATGCTGCGAGCTCGGACCATGTTGCCCCCTGCTGCGCCGAACCCTTACTTCGTAGCTGCCGCCTTCTGCGCCTTCCCGAGCAGGTCGTCGAAGAGCGCGCGCTGACGGATCAGCTCCGCCGCGACGTCCTTCGGCGGCTTCGGATCCTCGATCATGATCCAGCCTTCGTAGTCGGCGCGGACGAAGAGCTCGAAGAGCTTGTCCCACGGGTAGCTCTTGTTGTCGAGCCGACGCACGTGCGCCGTCTTTCCCATGCGCTTCGCGACGAGGCCGAAGTTGTGCTCGAGCCCTTTGCCCTTGAGGTCGGCGTCGTTCGAGTTCCAGCAAATCACGACGTTCGGATGCTTCGCGTGATCGATAATCTGTCGCGTGATCGGTAGCTCCTTGCACTGGCCGTGGACCTCGAGGCGAATCTCCTGTCCGTAGCTCTCCGCGAACTTGCCGAGCTCGAGGAGCGACTTGCCGATCTGCTCGATGGTCTTCTCGCGCGGGACGTTCGGCCAGAAGCGATCGGGCTTGACCTTGACGCCCGAGCCGCCGACGTCGTGACTCAGCACGACGAACTTCTTCGTCGCCTCGATCGCCTTCTTGACGACATTCGGATCGGGATGGTCGTAGCGTTCGTTCGAGCCGATGCCGGCGAGCGTCACGGGACTGTCGGCGAAGCGCTTCTTGACCTCGGCGCGCGCCTTCGCGTCGAGCTTGATCTCGACGCCGTGCGCGTGGGTCGTGCGCAGCTCCACCCCGAGGCACTTCGCCGCTTCGCAGCTCTCGAGGAGCTCGGGCAGCTTCCACTTCGCTCCCCACATCCACGTGACGAGGCCGAAGCCGATCTTCCGGCCCTTCGCGGAATCAGCGGCATTCGCAAAGAGATCCGAGGCGGGGAGGGCAGCGGCGCCGGCGAGCGCACCGAGACCGGACTGGAGAAATCTGCGTCGAGTTTCGTGCATCGGGAGCTTCCTGAATTCACTGGGGGAGTGATTCAGGTTACTCGCTCTCGCGAAGCCAAGCGTAGAGCGTTTTTCGCGAAACGCCGAGCGCTCGCGCCGCGAGAGACTTGTTGCCGCCGGCTTCGGCGATGGCGCGCTGCACGCGCGAGGAGCGTTCGCGCCTGGCGGTAGTCGCGATGTCGTCGAGAGCGCTCGAGCGAGTTCCGGCGCCCGCGAAGCTCGGTCGGTCCGGAAGGAACTCGAGCCCGTCGAGCAGCGCGCCGTCCTCGACGAGGGCCGCCTGAGAAAGGACGTGCTCGAGCTCCCGCACGTTTCCAGGCCAGCGGTGAGCGACGAGCGCCTCGAGGAATCGATCGGAGACGCCGTCGAGCTCGCGGTTCATGCGGATGCGGAGCGACTCGAGCATGCGTTCGACGAGAAGGGGGATGTCCTCCGTACGTTCGCGCAGCGGCGGGACGCGCAGCGTCAGGTTGTTGAGCCGGTAGTAGAGGTCGCCGCGGAAGTTGCCGTCCTCGACACTCTCGGTCAGCGGTCGTCCCGAGGCTGCGATGATGCGGACGTCGACAGGCAGCGACTCCTCTCCACCCACACGCGTGATCTCGCTCTGCTGAATCGCGCGCAGGAGAGCGACCTGTCCGCGAGGGCTGAGGTCGGCGATCTCGTCGAGCAGGAGCGTGCCACCGTGCGCGAGCTCGAACTTGCCGAGGCGGCGACGGTCTGCTCCCGTGAACGCGCCCTTCTCGTGGCCGAAGAGCTCGCTCTCGAGGAGCGAGTCGGGGATCGCGCCGCAGTTGAGCGTGACGAAGGGGCCGTGCGCCCGCGGGCTCAGTCGGTGAATCTGCGTCGCGACGAGCTCCTTCCCCGTTCCCGACTCGCCCTCGACGTAGACGTGGAGGTCGTAGCTCGCGGCGCGCTCGATGCGGCGAAAGAGCGTCTGCATCGCCGGGCTGCCGCCGATGATCGGACCGAGAGCTTCTTTCGACGCCTCGGAGCGCTCGAGCATCGAGACGCTTCGGAAGCGCCGGATCGTCGAGCTGATGCTCGCCTGAACCGGGATGCGCTCGAATGCCGATCCGCCGACGAATCCGTCGAAAGCACTTTGGCGAATAAGGTGCTCGAGGTCTTCGGGCGTCGTCAGCGGGCCTCCGAACGCGAGGCGCGGGGCTTTCGACTTCGTCGCGCGAACCG
>CAYZGY010000050.1:17854-18446 GCA_964478085.1 uncultured Planctomycetia bacterium | reverse complement strand
AACATTCACGCGAGCGGAACATTCACGCGAGCGGAACATTCACGCGAGCGGAACACTCACGCGAGCGGAACACTTCAAGGAAACAAGCAAGTGTCGGAGTCCGGCGCTCTGTCGGAGCACCTGACGTGCACCTTCGAGCGCGGGACTCCAATTCTTGGTTCCCGGCCTCCGAGTTACAAGTTCGGCCCTCCGGTCGGCGAAGGGATCTTGGACTTGTCCGGGTGCAGGTACGAGCTGTAGGAATCCGGCACGACAAGTCCGGGGCTTTGCCAAACGATCTTGAACTGACCGTCGCGCAGAATCTCGCCGATGTAGACCGGCTTCAGCGTGTGCTGGTTGTCCGGGTGCATCTGCTTCTTGCCGCCCGGAGCGTCGAACTCGAGTCCGTAGACAGCTTCACGCACCTTGTCGACGTCGAACGTCCCTGCCTTCTCGACCGCAGCCTTCCAGACGTAGACGCCGAAGTACGCCGCCTCGATCGGATCGTCCGTCACACGACTCTTGCCGCCGGGAAGCTTCTCCTTCTCGCAGAAGCCCTTGAACGCTTTGACGAACTTGCGGTTACCCGGCGAGTCGATGCTCTGGAAGTAGT